>JAZLGD010000016.1:0-11385 GCA_045616105.1 Oscillospiraceae bacterium
GTGGTTGATTTAGAGTGGAATCAGGCTATGAGCTCTAAATCCTCCGTTTTTAACAAGCTCCCCATTAAGCTGAGGGGCGAAATAATCGAAATCGGCGCGGTTAAGCTCACTGAGGATATGAAGCCCGCTGAGGAATTCACCATTGATGTTAAGCCCGTTTACTTTAAACGCATGCACTACAAGGTCAAAAAGCTCACCGGCTTCGACAAGGAGCGTCTTGCCCGCGGCGTTGGATTCCCCGACGCATTTGAGCAGTTCAGGCAGTGGTGCGGCGAGGATGTCACCTTCCTCACCTGGGGCTGTGACGACAAGGGTATCATGGAGCAGAACATAATTATCCATGATCTCGACTGGGACTGGATATCCGGCTGGATCAATCTTCAGCTCATTTACAATATGCAGACCGACGGAGACAAGAATCAGAAGTCTCTGGCAACCGCCATGGAACACTTCGGCATTGAACAGACAAGAGTTGCGCATGACGCGCTTGGCGACGCATACAACACCGCTCTCGTCTGCTCGAATCTCGACATGACGCTGGGGCTTGAGCAGTATGACGAAGCATCACGCACACTCTCGACCAAAACCAGAAAAGAAAACTCACCTCAGGACGGTCCGGAGCCGATTGAACACCTTGTTTTCCCCAACTATATAAGCAAGGCGGACGCATTCGCCGATAAGGAGCTCACATGCTTCGTATGCGCAAAATGCGGCTCGGAGCTCAGCAGTCAGCGTTGGGTCAATCAGGGCGATCAGCGATATATGAACATATTCACCTGCCCCGATTGCGGTGCGTATCTTATGCGAATTAAGTTCCGCAAGCAGGATGACGGTACATGGACGGCAAACAGACTTATCTACGAGGCTGACAGCGCAATGCTTGACTTCTACCGCAGTAAGGCCGCTCTTTCCCGCCGCCGCGGCAGAGGCCACTCAAAAAAGAAAAAGAATCCCGCATAACCCGCATAAATATCAAAAGCTTGAGTCATCGACTCAAGCTTTTTTGTTTTGAAAATATGCTTTTGTAGTTTCTGCATCGTGGTTAATCTGCCGGGCAAGCTCTTCAGGAGAGCTGAATTTTCTTTCAGGGCGCAGGAACTTATAGAACTCGACTCTTACGTGGCGGTCATAGAGGTTGCCGTTAAAGTCAAGAATAAAGCTCTCAACGCTCACGCTGTTTTCATCGCTTACTGTCGGGCGAATTCCGATGTTTGTTACGGCAATATGCTCGCTTCCGTCTTCAAGGAATACCTTTGCTGCATATACACCGTACTTCGGCACAATTACGCCCTCGGGGAATTTCATATTAATTGTTGGCGTTCCGAGTTTTGTGCCAAGATGATATCCCGAGCGCACGGTATCGGCCAGAGTGTGGGCATGGCCCAGATATTCGTTTGCCTTTTCGATCTCACCGGCTTCGATTAGCTTACGAATAGTTGTTGAGCTTACGGTTTCACCTCCGACTTTAACTGCCGGAATTATCTCGCAGGCAATGCCGAGTTCACCGCAGTATTCTTTGAGTTTCTCCGCAGTGCCAAGGCCTTTATATCCGAGGCAGAAATCATAGCCAACCACCATTCCGCAGACATCGAGCTCGGAAATTATTTCATCAACGAACGCTTTCCAATCCATCTGCATAACCTTGCGGTTGAAGTGGATGAAGACAACGCTATCAATGCCGAATTCACGGTGGATAATATCTTCGCGATCAGAAGCACTGTTAATAAGCGGGACTTCCCTGTTGAAGACGATATTATCCGGATGTATATCAAATGTCAGGACTGACGGGCTTGCATTTAATTCCGCGGCCATATCCTTTGTCTTATTGAGCAGTGCCGCATGACCGACATGAATTCCGTCAAAAAAGCCCAGCGCCATTACTCTCTTTCTTTTTTCCATTTCAAACCTCAAAAAAGCTCTTGATTGTTTTTAGTTTTGCATCCTTTACCTCGCCGAGAAGCAGAAATTCACCGCTTTCCGAGTAGACGCGGTAGGTGCCGTTATCTACACTAATATTTACAATGTTTCCGCAGCGGAGCTTTTTCTCCTTTGATGCGGGAACTGTAATTTCGGGATATTCGGCAAATAACGTATCGACAGGGATTATAAGCTTCGATACTGTGCCGTTATCTGCAGCTGCTTGTACATCCGCAAGACTATGAGCATCATTAACATCAAACACGCCTGCTTTTACTCTGCGCAGTGACGACATGCAGCCGCCGCAGCCGAGCGTTTCACCGATATCGTTACAGAGGGTACGAATATATGTACCCTTTGAGCAGGCAACATCAAGAATATAATTTCCGTTTTCCATGCCGACAACTTGCAGCTTGGAAATGTTTATTCTTCGCGCCTTACGCTCTACTTCCTCGCCCTTTCGCGCAAGCTCATAGAGCTTCTTGCCACCGATTTTTATTGCCGAGTACATGGGCGGGATCTGCTCAATATCACCTTTGAAGCTATCTAAAGCACTTAAAAGCTCAGCTTCCGATACGCTGCACTCGCATTCAGTCAGCACATTGCCTGTTATATCCTGAGTATCGGTTTTAATGCCGAGGCGCAATCCGGCAATATACTCCTTGCGGTCGGCTTCTGCAAACTCAACAGCGCGAGTCGCTCTTCCGACAAACACGACAAGAAGTCCTGTTGCAAGAGGGTCAAGCGTTCCTGAATGTCCTATCCGGCGCTCATGCAGGATTCCGCGAAGCTTTGATACTACGTCATTGCTTGTCCAGTCCTGCGGTTTATCAATGAGTAAAACGCCGTTTAAGCTCATATATCTTCCACTGCCTTTACAAGCATTTCGCGCACTTCATCCGTCTCTGCCATTATGGTGCAGCCCGAAGCCATTTCATGTCCACCGCCGCCGAATTTTGCGCAGAACTCACAGCTGTTAAACGAAGGCTGTGAGCGGACAGAAACTTTGCACTTGCCTTTTTCAAGCTCACGGATTACCATGCTGACTACGCAGCCCTCAACCTTACCGGGGATACCTGCGATATCATCGCAGTCATTTTCGCCGGCGCCTGCTTTCTCCATCATATCAAGGGTTACAGTTGCAATAACAAGCTTGCCGTCGCGGTAAAACTTCATGCCTGCGCAAATCATTCCCTCGAGTACTATGCGTGCTTTTGAAACCTGACGGAAAAGCTCAAAATTAAGCTTCTGAATCTCTGCGCCGTATTTTGCGAGCTCACTTGCCGCGGCAAAGGTTTCAGACGTTACATTTGCATAACGGAAGCAGCCGCAATCCGTGGAAACCGCCATGTACAGAAGGCTTGCTTCCTCGGTGTTTAATCCACCGTTAAGCTCTTTTATTACTTCAATTATGCTTTCTCCGCATGAGGCTTTCTCGGCATGGAGCAGAAGCTCATCAGCATAATGTGAATTTGACGGATGGTGGTCGATTGCAAGGTTTACCTTAGCGTCAAAGCCCTTGCAGAACATATGCTCTTCCGCAACATCGACCGCAACAATATAGTCATATTCAAAGTCTGCCTCAATATATTTTTCGACATACTTAAAGTATCTCGGAGTTATCTCGGGATTTGGAAACATGGCCGCATTTTTGCCCATTCTTCTAAGGGCAGAGCAAAGCGCCGCCGCGCTGCCGAGAGTATCTCCATCCGGGCGAATATGGGTTACTATTAAGAAATTATCGCGTTCTCTGAGATACGCGGCACATTCACGGTATTCCATGCTTTACTCCTCGTCTGCGGGAATGTTGAGTTTGCTTATCATCTCATTTATATGAGCGCCGTATTCGATGCTGTGGTCAATCTCAAATGTAAGCTCGGGAGTATTGCGGAGCTTGAGAGAGAGTCCCAGCTCACGGCGAAGCCAGCCGGATGCGGATTTCAGACCTTTCATGAATTCTTTTTCATTCTGAAGTCCCATGACCGACAGCCATATCTTTGAATAACGCAGGTCGCCCGTTGTTTCAACGCGCGTTACGCTTATCATTCCCTGCTGAACGCGGGGATCTTTAATCTCGCGTAGCAGCTTGCTCATAACAAGCTGAATATCATCGTTTGTTCTTGCTAATTTATTTGAAGGCATAAATTATCTCCTATTGTGCTAAAGGCGGCCATAATGACCGCCTGTGTTTTTTGTTATTTATCAGTCTTTGATCTGCTCCATTACGAAGCATTCAATAACGTCGCCGACCTTGATATCGTTGAACTTTTCAACCTGCATACCGCATTCGTAGCCGCTTGCGACTTCCTTGACGTCATCCTTGAAACGGCGGAGAGATGCAAGCTCGCCCTCGTGGACAACAACATTGTCGCGGAGGACACGTACCTGACAGCCACGCTGAATCTTACCGTCCTGTACGTAACAGCCGGTAACTGTGCCGACCTTGGAAACCTTATAGGTTTCACGGACCTCTGCATGGCCGATGATTGCTTCCTTGAACTTGGGAGCAAGCATGCCCTTCATAGCTGCTTCAATCTCATTGATGCAGTCATAAATGACGCGGTACATGCGCATATCCACATTTGCTCTTGCTGCGCTGTCGCGTGCCGCATTGTCGGGACGTACATTGAAGCCGACGATGATTGCGCCGGAGGTTGATGCCAGCATTACATCGGATTCGTTGATTGCACCAACAGCGGAGTGGATTACCTTTACACGAACTTCCTCGTTGGTAATCTTCTCAAGAGATGCCTTGACAGCTTCTGCAGAGCCCTGAACGTCAGCCTTAACAATAATGTTGAGGGTCTTCATCTCGCCAGCCTGAATCTGGCTGAACAGATCTTCAAGGCTTACCTTCTTGCTTGCGCCGAAGGCAGCATTGGCCTGCTGGGTCTTGCGTTCCTCGGCGAGGGTGCGTGCCATACGTTCGTCTGCAACGGCATTGAAGGTGTCGCCTGCTGCGGGAACTTCGGACATACCTGAAATCTCAACAGGAACAGAGGGGCCTGCTTCGGTGATGCGCTGTCCCTTATCGTTAATCATGGTACGCACACGGCCGACAGCGGTGCCTGCGATAATGATATCGCCAAGCTTCAGAGTGCCGTTCTGAACGAGGACAGTCATAATGGGGCCACGACCCTTATCGAGGCGTGCTTCGATAACTGCGCCCTTTGCTGCACGGTTCGGGTTTGCCTTGAGTTCCTGTACCTCTGCGAGAATTACGAGGTTTTCAAGGAGATTGTCAATACCCATACCGGTCTTTGCGGAAATGGGGCATACTATAGTCTCACCGCCCCACTCTTCGGGAACGATGTCATACTCGGTGAGCTGCTGCTTGATGCGCTCGGGGTTTGCGCCGATGGTGTCCATCTTATTGATTGCAACAACGAGAGGAATGCCTGCGGCCTTTGCATGGTTAATGCTTTCAACGGTCTGAGGCATGATGCCGTCGTCTGCTGCAACAACAAGAATTGCAATATCGGTTACCATTGCGCCGCGGGCACGCATGGAGGTAAATGCCTCATGGCCCGGGGTATCGAGGAAGGTAATGGGGCTTCCGTTAATCTCAACGGTATATGCACCGATATGCTGGGTAATACCGCCTGCCTCGCCGGATACGACGTTTGCGTGGCGGATATAGTCAAGAAGTGAGGTCTTGCCGTGGTCAACGTGGCCCATAACAACAACGACGGGTGCGCGTCCGACAAGTTCTTCTTCGCTGTCCTCGTGGTCGTCGATAAGACGTTCTTCAACGGTGACAACAACTTCCTTTTCGACCTTGCAGCCGAGTTCCATTGCAACGAGCGCTGCAGTATCGTAATCGACAACATCGGATACGGAAGCGAATACGCCGAGCTTAATAAGCTGCTTGATAACCTCACCGACGGTCTTCTTCATGCGGGATGCAAGCTCGCCAACATTAATTTCATCGGGAATGGAAACCTTGAGCTGCTGCTTCTTTGCAATCTCAAGCTGGAGCTTCTGCATCTTGTCGCGCTCTTCCTGACGGCGCTTTGCAGATGCCATTGCCTGCTGCTGACGCTGCTTCTGCTTGTTGACTATCTTTTCCTTGCCGCCCTTACCGCGGTCGCGATCACGTCCGCCGCGTTCACCTGCAAGGTTATCGAACTTTTCGTCATACTTTTCGATGTTCACGGCTGCGCTGCCACGGGTATCAATAACACGCTTTTCGGCAACCTGTCTGGGAACAAAGGGCTTATTCTCCTTGACTTTTTTGGGTGCGGGAGCTTCTGTCTCAGCAGGCTTTTCAGCCTTATCTGCGGACTTTGCAGCCTTTGCGGCAGGCTTCTTCTCCTCTGTTTTCGGGGCGACATTGAAGATATCGGCAATGCTAACCTCGTTATGCTGGGTCAGGTACTCAAAGATTATATCAAGTTCTTCGTTTTCGAGAACCTGCATGTGGTTTTTAGGAGTTGTGGCATAGTCGGTCAGTATCTGGGTGATGACCTTGGATGTTGAATTAAAATCCTTTGCTACCTCGTGTACTCTGTATTTAATCATGCTCATGCGTGATTCCTCCTCTTACCGATCTTCTTGTTTCTATCGTGGGCAGATTTCTCCTTTTTGCGCTGCTTTGACTTTGCAAGGGCAAGGCTTATCGCCTCAGCCTCAGGCGCATAATCTTCGGAAATCTGAACTAATGTTTTCATAAAGGCATCTGCAAAACCTATATCGGTTATTGCAAGCATCGAACAGCCGGGCTTTCCAACGTGCGCGGATATCTCCTCTTTCGTAAAGGGAGAGATTATCATAGGAATGTTTCTTCCGTAGACAAAGCCGCGCGCTCTGCTTCTTGCATTATCGGATGCATCACTTGCAAGAACAACAAGCTTTGCTGTCATCGCCCTGGTAGCGGCACCCGTATCGGTCTCGCCTATCTGGACGGCGTTTGCCTTTCTCATAAGACCAAGATAATTAAGTGCTTTATCCTTCATCCATGGCCTCCATCTGTTTAGTAAGCTCTTCATAAACCTCAGCGGGAATTTCCATGGAAAAGGCTCTGTTTAGGGCATTTGCCTTAATCGCCTTTTTAAGGCATTCCTTATTGGGGCATATATACGCTCCTCTGCCCGGTGCCTTACCCTTAAAGTCGAGGCTTACCTCGCCCTCCGGGGATTTCACGGCACGAATCAGCTCGCGCTTGGGCTTCATTTCGCGGCAGCCGAGACACTGTCGCATAGGTATTTTCTTTTGCATCTGGGCACCGCCTTTCAGTAAAATCTAAATTATGCTTCGGATTCGGGCTTTATATCAATCTTAAAGCCTGTGAGCTTTGCTGCAAGTCTTGCATTCTGGCCTTCCTTGCCGATTGCGAGAGAAAGCTGGCTGTCGGGAACAATTACGCGGCAGCTCTTTCCGTCTTCGAACATGGTTACGCTTACAACCTCGGAGGGTGCAAGTGCGGCTGCGATATACTCCTCGGGAGTTTCGCTGTACTTGATAATATCAATCTTCTCGCCGCCGAGCTCGTCAACGATGTTTGCAACGCGGCCGCCTTTGGGCCCGACACATGCGCCGATGGGATCGACATCTGCATCAGTAGACCATACGGACATCTTGGTGCGTGAGCCTGCTTCGCGGGCGATGGACTTAATCTCAACAGTACCGTCAAAGATTTCGGGAACTTCAAGCTCAAACAGGCGCTTTACAAGGCCGGGATGAGTGCGGCTGATGAGAACCTGAGGGCCGCGGGTAGAGTTTCTTACCTCTACGACATAGACCTTGATTCTGTCGCCCTCGGTGAGGACTTCGGTCTTAATTCTCTCATTGGGAGCCAGCATCGCTTCGGTAAACTCGCTGTTGGAGCTTATGCGGATGGAAACGCTGCCTGTTCTGGGCTCAATGCGGGATACAACACCGCTGAGAATTTCGTGCTCCTTGGAGGTGAACTCCTCATAGATGATGCCGCGTTCTGCCTCGCGGATACCCTGAATGATAACCTGCTTTGCTGCCTGAGCGGCAATGCGTCCGAACTTCTTGGTTTCAACGGGAACCTTTACGGTATCGCCGAGCTTTGCGCGCTTGGTAATCTTCTTAGCTGCGTCAATCTGAATCTCGAGTGCAGGATCCTCAACCTCTTCAACAGCGGTCTTGTTTACATACATCTCGATACGCTTTCTGCTTTCGTCGAGCAGAATATCGACATTATCAGCACATTCGGGATTATCGCGGCGGAATGCTGCGAGCATTGCCTGTCTGATTTTGTCATACATATATTCTCTGGGAATACCTTTTTCTTTTTCGATATCTTCTATTGCGGAAAAGAATTCTGCGTTCATTTTATTATACCCCTTTTTAAATTATATCGTTACGTGCAGTTTTACCTGCGCGATCTGTGACTTTTTATAGGTTACGGAGTTAACCGTTACATCGCCGTTTTCATAGCCCTCGAGATTTCCGACAACTGTTTTCTTTCCGTCTATCGGCTGATAGAACTTAATTTCAACAGAGCTTCCCATAAACTTTGCAAAGTCGCTCTCACGTTTGAGCTCGCGTTCTGCGCCTGCAGAGCCGACTTCGAAAACATAGCTTTCGGGAACGGGATCTGCTTCATCGAGAACGGGATCGAGTCTGCGGCTTATGCGCTCGCAATCAGCAATGCCGACTCCGCCTTCCTTATCAATGAAAACACGCAGATACCATGTGCCTGCTTCACGGACATATTCAACCGACCAGAGCTCACAGCCTTCGTCTTCAACAATAGGCTTTGCCAGTTCTTCTACCTTATCTGTTACCTTGCTCATGTAATACCGCCTTTTCGTAACAAATTCAAAATGCTCAACAAAAAGAGTGGGCTTTGACCCACTCTGAAACGAAACAACTAACTTACATTGATTATATTAACATGTTTACCCATATATTGCAAGCATTTTTTACGCCTGCAAAAACAATATTTTGCAGGCGTAATCAACATTATTTGTAATATGCTTCAAACTGTTCAAGGCAGAGACCGTTGTTCATAATAAATGCTGCAGCCTCCTTGCCGACAAAGCGGTAGTGCCACGGCTCATCATATCCCGTAAGGGTTTTCAGCTCAGACGGATAGCGCTTTATAAAGCCGTATTCCGCACAGTGTTCATCAAGCCATGCGTAGAATTCACTGTCCATGCTACCATAGGCAGGTATCTCATCATAATACTGGTCAAGAATATCAACGGCAAGGCCGGTCTGGTGCTCATTTGTTCCCGGATACTCAACAGACTTGACCGCAATCTCTTCGGCTTCCTCGCGCGAGTATCCGCTGTTTCCGATAAGCTCTTCAACCTTTTCATTAAAAAGCTGCTTCTGGGCGCTGTATGATTTATAAGAAGCACTCACATATGGCGTGAAGCCTTCTTCCTTTGCAGCTTTCAGCATGTCGTTAAGATAGCCGACTGCAAGAGTGTAAAAATACACTCCGTCCTGACTTGCGGTTTTGAGCTCCGGGCTATACTCATATATTGAATTATTCTTGTTTGCCAGCATATAGCGCCATTCTTCGATGTCAACATGCGGATATTTCAGGCCTTCGGGCGCTTTAACCTGAATATTACCCACTTCATCGTAGCCGTCCAGTGCATCCTTTATATCGCTTGTTTCAACAAAAGCATTGTCAGCACCGCCAATTACAACTTCCGATGTCAGCTTTATGCGTGAATTAACAACAAGCACAAGCAGCGAAACAAATATGGCCATGGTAAAAATCCATAGCGTTTTTTTAGTTGTCAGCTTCATCCACTGCCTCCGAAAATCAAATGAGCAAATGCATCGCGTGCAGTTCAAATCCGCATCACTCTACGGCATCACAAAGTTCAAAGTGCCTGTTATTATAGCATAATTCGACATTATAAACAAGAGTTTAATACGGAGATGCGTCTTCTCCCAACGCTTCGCGGAGTTTTTCCAGCGCTTTCTTCTCAATACGGCTTACATATGATCGGCTTATCCCGCATTCAAGCGCCGTTTCCCTCTGAGTTTTCGGTTCCATATTGTTAAGCCCGTATCTTATTTTTATTATCCGCGCTTCCCTCTCTGTAAGCACAGTATCAACATATCCCCTCAGCTTGGAACAGATTTCAAAATTTCCTATTCTGTCGCTGAGCTCCTCCTCCTGGGATATTATATCCATCAGCGAAAGGCTGTTCCCCTCGCCGTCTGTATCAAGGGCATCCGAAAGGCTGAGATCACCTGCGGTCTTTTTGCGGCTTCTGAAGTGCATCAGTATTTCGTTTTCACAGCATCGGCTTGCATATGTTGCAAGGCGCACGCCTTTATCGGGCTTATATGTATTTATTCCTTTTATCAGCCCGATGGTGCCGATAGATATAAGATCATCAACGTCATCCGTCTGGGTATAATACTTCTTGATAATATGCGCAACAAGTCTGAGATTGTGCTCAACAAGCGTATTTCTCGCTTCAATATCGCCCTTTTGCCAGCGTTCGATACATTCTCTCTCTTCCTCTGCCGACAGAGGCTTGGGAAACGAGCCGTTTGGAGACAGTCTCAGCATCAGTATTGTTCCGCCGATGAGAGCCATCACTGCAGAGCTTAGCAAAATATCACCTCCGCATATAAGGTATTCAAGCGCTGTATGTCCAAATGCAGGTAAAATTAGCTTGCAAATTAAGGCGCCGAGATATATTATTTAATAAAAATGGTTTCAACGGAGGATATTTAATGCACAAACCCGGAGACGGCTTTTACCACGACCACGGCGACGGAATTTTTCACTGCCACGACGAAAAGCCCATTAATGATATTCACGAACACGAGGAGCATGAGCACCCTCACCACAATTCATCCCACAGCCACACGCAAAGCAAGGCAGTTGTAAACCGACTTGCAAGAGCCATCGGGCATCTTGAGAGCGTAAAGCGCATGGTTGAAGAAGGTCGTGACTGCGCCGACGTTCTTATACAGCTTGCAGCAGTTCGCTCAGCACTTAACAACACCGCAAAGGTAATACTCAAGGACCATCTTGAGCACTGCATAACCGATGCCGCGCAAACCGGCGACGAAGCGCTTATAGAAGAGCTGAACACAGCTATTGATAAATTCATCAACTAAAAAAATAACCCCGAAAGCTTTATGCCTTCGGGATTATTCAATGCAATTCAAATAATTAAGCTTCTTTCAGGCCTCTTACGGTCATCCATACCATGCCTGCAAGATATGCTGCAAAAAATCCACCTGCTGCTAACATTTTCATTTCCTCCTGTTAGTTAAACGCAATATGTTTGTTTCTTAGCTACTAACAGTATATAGCTATCTTGGAAAAAAGCAAGTATTATTTAACAGTTTGCGGCAAGCCTTTTTGTGCGATATGCACAAATTCGAGCGTAGAATTTCACTTTCATAAATCTTGAAAACTTTCATAATTCAAAATTTGAATTATGAATACTTTTTTGATTCAAAATTCGTATTTGCAAGTTTCAATCCGTTTTTCCTTGCATAAATGCAATTTTT
>JAZLGD010000017.1:0-7643 GCA_045616105.1 Oscillospiraceae bacterium
CGCCTTTCCGCATCAGGCGTTAAGTTCTGCGGCGTCACAAATGATGCGCTCGAGCGTGTCAAGCTTGCGATACCGGGACAATTTTCCGTCTATAATGCACTCGGCGTAATATGCGCAGGCCTTGCAATCGGCATGAGCCTTGCTGACTGCGCTGAGGCCATGGCAGATGCAAAGGGCGTAAAGGGAAGAATGGAAGTAGTTCCCACAAACGGAGATTACACAATTCTGATTGATTATGCACATACTCCTGATGCACTGGAAAACGCGCTTAAAGCCCTGCGCGGCACCGCCGAGGGCAGATTGATTGTTCTTTTCGGCTGCGGCGGCGACCGTGATAAAACAAAACGCCCCATCATGGGCGGAATTGCCGCTGATAACGCAGATTTTGTTATAGTGACAAGTGATAATCCCAGAACGGAGGACGCGCAGACCATTATTGATGAGATATGTGTCGGCCTCAAGGGAAAGAATACACCCCATAAGGTGATCTGCGACAGAGTGGAGGCAATCCACTGGGCCATTGACAACCATAGGGCAAATGATGTAATATTGCTTGCCGGCAAAGGCCACGAGGATTATCAGGTTATCGGCAAGGAAAAGATACATCTTGATGAAAGAGAAGTAGTTGCCGAATATATAAACAGATAAGATAGAGAAGAGGAATTTAAATGACAATTCAGCTTATTTTAGCTTTTGTGTTAGCATTTCTGTTTGCAACAGCTATGGGCAAGTTTTATATTCCCTGGCTTCGCAAGATAAAGGCGGGGCAGGAAATCAAGGAAAACGGCCCTACATGGCATATGTCAAAGTCAGGTACTCCTACCATGGGCGGCATGATGTTCATCTGTGCAGTAACATTTGTCTGCCTGACTGTGGGATTTAAGCCCATGCTCAACGGCGATTTCAGACATATTTTTGTTCTGCTGTTTGCGCTCGTGTTCGGTGCAATCGGTTTCCTTGATGACTGGGAGAAGCTGAGAAAGAAGACCAACCTCGGACTCAGCGCAAAGGCAAAGTTCCTGCTCCAGCTTGCGGCGGCACTGGTTTTCGTTCTGCTTCTGCGCAAGCTTGGCCATATAAGCAATAATCTGTTCGTTCCGTTCTGGAAGACCTATATTTATATCCCTGAGTGGCTGTATCTCGTTCTGGCGGCATTTATCATCGTCGGAACAGTTAATGCAGTTAACATTACCGACGGCGTAGACGGCCTCGCAAGCGGCACCTCAATGCCTGTGTGCCTGTTCTTTGTAGTCACCACATTCTGGCTTGGCGAGAGCTATCTTTCTCTTGGCATTTTCGCATCGGGACTTCTGGGTGCCCTCCTCGGATTTCTGGTATATAACTTCAATCCCGCAAAGGTATTCATGGGCGATACAGGCTCACTTTTCCTCGGCGGAGCAATCGCTGCCATGGCATTTGCTTTTGATATGCCCCTTATCCTCGTCACTCTGGGCATAGTCTTTATTTGGGAAACACTTTCTGATATTATTCAGGTTTCTTACTTCAAGCTGACTCACGGCAAGCGCGTTTTCAAAATGGCACCCTTCCACCATCACCTTGAGATGGGCGGCTGGACCGGAAAGAAATGGTCGGAAAAAGAACTGTTTTGTCTTTTCACAGGTGTCTCCCTTGTTTTTGCAATAATTTCATTTTTCGGAATATATACTCCTTAATGATAATTACTTAAGGAGGCCTCAAAATGCAGTATACCGAGGATCGGACCGCAAGAATTCCCACACCGCAAGGGACAAGACGAAAAAGTCTTGATGCTCCGTTTTTTATCCTCGTTATGCTGCTTTTGACTATCGGTGTTATAATGGTTCTGTCATCAAGCTTTGCAAGAGCCTATTATGACCCGGGTGATATTACCGGCGGTGATCCCGCTTATTATTTTGTGCGACAGCTTGTATTTGCCGTTCTGGGATGCGCGGTCATGCTGTTTATGTCGCGTCTTCCCATGGGCTTTTATAAGCGATTTTCTCTGCCGAGCCTCGGCATTGCAATCGTCCTTCTTGCGCTTGTGCCTGTAATAGGTGTTACTGCAAACGGTGCGAAGCGCTGGATAGGAGTCGGAAGCCTGACTCTGCAGCCGTCTGAGATAGCAAAGATAGCTGTCATATTGTCCTTTGCTTATATCATCTGCCGCAATCGCGGCAAAATGAAAAGCTTCAAATACGGAATATTGCCTTTTGCGGTGATACTTCTTGTAATTGTCGGACTCCTTGTTCTGGAACCGCATTTTTCAGCTTCAATTATTATCATCGCAATTGGCGGTGTTATGATATTTGTGGGCGGCGCAAAGCTTGTTTGGTTTGTTGCGGCCTTTATAATAGCGGGCGGCGGTCTTGCGGTCCTGCTGACCTTGTTTCCGTATGCCTCTACGCGCATTGTAACCTGGCGCGACCCCTTTGCATCAACCTCGGATGAGGGTTACCAGATTGTCCAGTCGCTTTATACCATCGGCTCAGGAGGGCTTACGGGGCTCGGCTTAGGCCAGAGCAGGCAAAAATACCTATACCTGCCCGAAGAGCATAACGACTTTATATTCTCGGTTGTCTGCGAAGAACTGGGCTTTATCGGCGCTGTTTTTATATTGGCGCTCTTCGCGCTTCTTATAATCCGAGGCTATTACATAGCGATTCACGCATCAGACAGATATAGCTTCTTGGTATGCACGGGAATAACAACTCTTCTTGCCGTGCAGGTGATACTTAATGTGGCGGTTGTCACAAACCTTGTTCCGTGTACCGGCATATCACTGCCGTTTTTCAGCTATGGCGGCACGGCGCTGTTAATTCAAATGGCTGAAATGGGAATACTTCTGAGCGCATCACGAGAGATCCCCGCCAAAAGGTCGGGGTGAGAAGGGAAGGATAAATATATGAAATTCATGTTTACCTGCGGCGGTACGGCAGGACACATTAACCCCGCACTTGCAGTTGCGGGACGGCTACGCGAGCTTATGCCCGATTGCGAGATTCTTTTCGTCGGCGCAGACGGACATATGGAAACCGATTTGGTGCCTCGCGGTGGCTATGATATCGTAACCTTGAAGGTCACCAATATCAGCCGCAGCAAGTCATTAAAGGGAATCATTCATAATATAAAGTCCATAATCAATGTTATTGTATCTACTGTTAAAGCAAGGAAGATTGTTAAGAACTTTAAGCCCGATATAGTTGTCGGTACAGGTGGCTATGTTTGCTATCCCGTGCTCAAGGCTGCGGCTAAGCTCAATATCCCAACAGTTGTTCACGAAAGCAACGCTTTCCCGGGACTCACGACGCGAATGCTTGAAAGCGTTGTAGATAAGATTCTCCTCGGCTTCGAGGAAAGCAAGCAGCATTATAAGCACCCCGATAAGCTCATAGTTACGGGAACTCCCGTAAGAGGACAGTTCGGGCTGTACACAAAGAAAAGCGCCAAGGCTGAGCTTGGACTTGATGAGAATAAGCCGCTCGTGGTGTCCGTGTGGGGCTCTCTCGGAGCTTCGCATATGAACGAGGCAATGTGCGAGTTCATTCGCCTTGCCGGTAGTAACGCAGGCTTTAGGATGATTCACTCAGCAGGTACGGCAGGCTACGAGAGCATGGTAAAGACTCTCAATGAAATTGCCCCAGATTACGAGAAAAACGGCATGGATGTCAGGGAGTACATCTATGACATGCCCCGCGTAATGGCTGCTGCGGATCTGGTGCTGTGCCGTGCAGGCGCTTCTACCGTCTCGGAGCTTACATATATGCACAAGCCTACAATATTTGTACCCTCGCCATATGTAACCAATAACCACCAGTTCAAGAACGCAAGCGTAATCAAAAACGCAGGCGGCGCTGAGATATTCGAAGAGGGCAAGTTTGAGCCTCAGGAGCTTCTCGACGAGGTAAAGAGAATTCTTTCATCTCCCGAAGAGCTTGAAAACATGGCAAAGGCTATGGAAAAATTATCTGTTGACGATGCAACCGAAGTAATCACCCAGCAGATACTCAGTTCATGTAAATAACGAAAAACTGCCTCGCGGCATAGAATGACTTGATCAATCTATTCTGCGAGGTTATTTTTATGGCTATATGGCATATAAACGGCGGACATAAGCTGAAAGGAAGCTGCTTTGTGCAGGGATCGAAAAACGCGGCTCTGCCGGTTATTACCGCGTCGGTTATATCCGGCGGAGTAACCGAGCTTTTAAATGTTCCACAGCTCAGCGATATTACAAATACTCTGAGAATACTCCGTCAGCTTGGCTGTGTTGCCGAGCAGCAGGGAAACGATGTTTACATAGATTCGACGTGCTTAAGCTCAAACACAGTTCCCGCAGAAATGATGGAGAAGATGCGCTCATCTGTGCTGTTTATGGGCGCACTTCTGGCAAGATGCGGCGAAGTTCACCTCACAAATCCGGGCGGATGCAAAATCGGTGCAAGACCTGTTGACCTGCACATATCGGCAATGAAAGCTCTCGGAGCTGAGGTGGAGGAAAACGGCTGCGAGATAGTCTGCAAAGCCGATAAGCTGAAAGGTGCGCATATAGAGCTTCCGTTTCCCAGCGTAGGCGCAACGGAAAACGCCATGATAGCCGCCTGCATGGCTGATGGGGAGACGGTGATAAGCGGTGCTGCAAAAGAACCTGAAATCGTAGACTTGCAGGAGTATCTGCGGAAAAAGGGAGCTTACATATACGGCGCGGGAACGGGAAAAATCAGCATTAACGGCTTTGAGAAGAGCAAACATTGCGGACACAGAATAATACCCGATAGAATTGTCGCATCGAGCCTGCTCTGCGCAGCGGCCGCAGCAGGCGGTGATATAGAGCTTCGCGGCGTTGATTTAAAGGAATTTTCATGCTTACAGCACTTCCTAAATGAAGCCGGATGTGATATAATACTAAATCAACGGTCTATAAGGCTTGTTTCCGACGGCAGACTCCGCTCAGTATCGGATGTTGTAACGGCGCCTTACCCCGGCTTTCCGACGGACGCACAGCCATTGCTTATGGCGGCTCTTTTAAAGGCAGACGGTAAGACCGAATTTACCGAGAACATCTTTGACAGCCGCTATTGCCATGCGAGAGAGCTGTCGCGCTTCGGAGCAGATATAACGGTCAATGGAAGAAATGCCACCGTATGGGGCGTTAAGAGTCTGAACGGCGCAACAGTAACGGCAACCGACCTGCGCGGTGGCGCAGCGATGATAATAGCCGGCCTTTCGGCAAACGGAAAGACCGAGGTCGTTGATACGGGACACATTTTCCGCGGATACGAGAATTTTGACTATAAGCTGCGCTCGCTTGGCGCAGATGTGTATATGGAGATTTGAATTTATGCCAGGTACAAATGATAAATTCCTCATTAAGCAAAAAGCAAAGGAAAACATAGGTAAGCTTGCTGCGTTCAGAAAGCCGCTAACATTTTTCCTGATAATCATTGCAATAATATTTCTTATGAGTATATCCTTTGAAATCTCAAAAATCGAGGTTTCGGGAAATAGGCTTTATTCAGAAGAAGAGATTATCTCTGCCTCCGGCATCCAGACGGGCGACAACCTGTTTTTCATCAACAGAATTGCTGCCGGAAGCAGAGTAGTTGTAAAGCTTCCGTATGTTGACTCTGTTGCCATAACAAGAACGCTTCCCAATAAGGTCACAATAGTAGTACAGGAGAGCAACGCAATCGGATACGTAGAAGCTTCGGGCGAGTATTGGACAATCAGTCAGAGCGGAAAATACCTCGCAAAGATCGAATCGAGCGATACTGCGGATATTGCAAGAATAAGTGGTCTGACTCTTAAAAATCCCGTTGTCGGCGAGGTGCTGAAGCCGGGCGACGGAGAAGAGGGTAAGTTTAAATATCTGCAGGAAATCATGTATCAGATTCAGACCCGTGGAATGGTTGCGGATATAAGCGCGATCGACGTCAGTAATGAGACAAACCCTGAAATCGGATATCAGAACCGTTTCACCGTAAGGCTTGGCGAGATGGATAATACTGAATATAAATTCGGCAAAATGCTTTCCGCAATCGGTCAACTTGGAGCATCAGATGCGGGAACCTTGGACTTATCTACCGATGATAAGGTATATTACAACCCAAATTAACAAATATGTTACATATTGTTGTATAAAAATTTATTGACCTGAGCGAGAAAACGTTATAGAATGTATAAAGCGTAAATATGACTATGGCTGATTGCCGCGTCTTTATTAAAGAAACAATTACATGGAGGAACTAAAATGGATTTCAAAGCCGAAACTGGCCCCGAAAATGTAGTAACTATAAAAGTCGTTGGTGTTGGCGGTGCTGGCAACAATGTAGTAAACAGAATGGTCAAGTCCGGAACTCAGGGTGTTGAGTTTATCGCTGTTAATACCGATAAGCAGGCTCTCGCGGTTTCCAGCGCAGATCAGAAGATTCAGATCGGTGAAAAGCTGACCCACGGACAGGGCGCAGGCTCTGATCCCGAAGTCGGTAAGCGTTCCGCAGAAGAAAGCCGCAACAACATCGCAAAGAGCCTCGAGGATGCAGATATGGTATTCATCACCGCAGGCATGGGCGGCGGCACCGGTACCGGCGCAGCTCCCACTGTTGCTGATATTGCACGCGAGGCAGGCGTTCTCACTGTCGGCGTTGTAACCAAGCCCTTCAAGTTCGAGGGTAAGCGCCGTATGGATCAGGCTAACGAAGGCATTAAGGACATGCTCGGCAAGGTTGACTCTCTGCTGATAATCCCCAATGACCGCCTGAAGTACGCAACCGACCAGAAGGTAACTCTTGCAAACGCATTTGAAATTGCTGACGATGTTCTTCGTCAGGCAGTTACCAGCATTTCCGACCTTATCAAGAATACCGGCTTCATTAACCTCGACTTTGCTGACGTAACCTGCATCATGAAGAACGCAGGCTTTGCACACATGGGCGTTGGCCGTGCAGCAGGCAAGGGCAAGGCAGAGGATGCAGCACGCATGGCAGTTGCAAGCCCCCTCATGGAAACTTCCATCAATGGCGCACACGGCGTTCTTATCAATATCACCGGCTCTGAGGATATGGGACTTGAGGATGTTGAAGCAGCAGCAAACCTGGTTCAGGAAGCAGCACATCCCGATGCAAACATTATCTTCGGTGCAACCTTCGACGAATCCATGCAGGATGAGATCCGCGTAACAGTTATTGCAACAGGCTTCGAAGAAGCTCCCGCAGGCAAGAAGACCGAGGCAGCTCCCGAAGTTAAGAAGCCCGTCGTAAAGCCGGCAGCAAAGCCCATTGAGCCCGCATTTGAAATGCCCGCACAGAATCTCTTCACCAGCGCAGCTGAAAAGGCAGTTGAGGAACCTGCAGCAGCTCCTCAGAGCTCCGATGAAGAAGATCCTTTCGACAGTATCTTCAAGATATTCAACGCAAAATAATCAAAGCTAAACTTAAATCCTGAAAAACGTAAGTTTTTCAGGATTTTTTTATTTATGAATTTATTCCCAAGTTGATTTGCAAGCAAAACTTGCATTTAAACTGCAAAACCTATGCCACACAGCTTGCTTTTGCAATTTTTTACGATTTTTTTCATCAGCAATCCTAAGAACGGCAACAAAACCTGCATAATTAGTTTACAAAATTGTGTCTGGTACCGCAAAAATGCAAGTTTTTCTTTCAAATTCT
>JAZLGD010000018.1:0-6137 GCA_045616105.1 Oscillospiraceae bacterium
TGCTGATCCCGAGCCCGCGGGTGGTTTCCCGTATGACGGGATAAATTGACGAAATGAACGGCTCCATCATGCCCGTTACAATAGGTGTAATGAGGATGATCTGGGCGATAACCATACCCTTGACGGTATATAAAAGCTTAAGATGGCGCAGCGGCCCTACGCCGCAGAACATCAGATAACACAAAAGACCGCATACCACGGGAGGAAGACCCATAAGTGTGCGGTTAATTACTACCAATATTCTTTTTCCGCGGAAAGAGCCGCTTCCCAATAAAACTCCAAAAGGCACTCCGATAAGGAGTGCCATAATGGAGCTTGAAAGGCTCATTCTGAAAGTGACGCCGATAATATCCTTGAGCAGCGCGCTGCCCGAGAATAAAAACTCAATCGCTTTTTGAAATGCTGCGCCCATGTTAAATCTCAGGCTTCGGGAAGAACGCCGTCGTTAAGCTGAAAGGTGAGGAAGGTTGCCTTGTCAGAGAGTATGTATGCGCCCTGTTCGTTGGCCATTGTCAGGCATACGCCCATACCTGCGTTGGAGGAGACATACCAATCGGTGTAGTCGGCAAAGCTTTCCTGCTCTTCGGTAATGCCAAGGTCAGCAGGCCAGAGTGAGAGCTCCTTGGTGTGGGTGCCGGAGCCGTCACCACGGGATATGAAGGTGTAGCCGCCATCAGCGATTGCGGCGAATGCTGCGGGAACGTCCTCAGCGTCCTTGACGCCTGCGGGGTCATCAGCGGGACCGCAGAGTACGAAGTAGTTGAACATGAAGGAAAGACGCTCTGCGTCAAAGCCGTTAACTATGCGTGCAAAGCCTGCATCAACAAAATCGGTTTCCTTTGCCTTTGCGTGAACAAGAATAAGGTCTGCATTGCCCATCTGAGCATTTGCAATTGCCTTGCCGGTGCCTGCGGAGAATACCTCAACGCTGTAGCCGTACTCGTCTTCAAATACGGGGAGCAGGGAAGCTAAAAGACCGGAGTCGTTAACGGAAGTGGTGGTGGACAGACGGATATTCTCGGTCTCGGGAGTTGCAGCGGGAATCTTTGCGGTGGACTTGGGGGCATCCTCAAGAAGTGTGAAGAGATTGGTGCCATAGTCGTCCTTGCCGTATTCAGCAGCAAGCTTAAGACCTTCGTCGGAGAGAAGCCAGTTTATGAGAGCGTCAGCACCGGCGGTGTTAAGCTCAACATCGGATACTGCGTTACCGTCAGCATCGACGAATGCTGCATCGGGATTAACAGCAATAAGTGTATAGGTGTTTTTCATGCTGTCGTCTTCTTCGCGAAGAATTTCGATGTTTACATTGCTTTCTTCTTTAATATCGCTGACGGGCTCGGTTGCCTGAGTGTCGTCAGTCTTTGCTGCGCATGCGCAAATTGAACAAAGCATCAACAGCGCAAGAAGAAGAGTAATAAACTTTTTCATTCATTTTGTCCTTTCATTTTAAAAATGTTTTTCCGGAAGCTGCTAATTGTAGTATACTATGGGTGCAAACCTGCGTCAAGTTGGCATACATGGCTAAAAGAATGGCACGTAATTTGTTCAAAATGACAGTTTAGCGCTGATACGACTTATTGTGCACTTTTTCAGCTTTTATAAAATATATATTTATAATAATATTGTAGTATAGTTTATAATAATTTTAAGAGAGAAAACTCGTTAGGGGGACAGTTGATGTCTAAATACTCAGGCTATATGGGAAAGGTCATTATGCTTGACCTCAGTACCCGAAAAACAGAAGAATACCCCTGGTCGGACAAAGAGCGCAGACTGTACATAGGCGGCAAGGCGATGGCGTCAAAAATTATGTTCGATAACTTCACGGGCAGCGAAAATCCCTTGGGACCCGAGAATATTATCGTCATTACCACAGGCCCGCTGACAGGCACAGGTGCGCCCTGCTCAAACCGTTTCAATATCTCTACGCTTTCACCGCAGACGGGAATTACAACCTCGTCCAACTGCGGCGGCAACTTTGGTTATTACCTGAAGCGCGCAGGCTATGATGCGCTTATAATAAAGGGTAAATGCGAAAGGCCCACATGGATCGAGATTAAGAATGATGAATTCATCTTCCATGACGCAGCCGATATATGGGGCAAGAAGGTTACTCCCACGCAG
This sequence comes from Oscillospiraceae bacterium, assembly GCA_045616105.1. Lineage (GTDB taxonomy): Bacteria > Bacillota > Clostridia > Oscillospirales > Oscillospiraceae > F23-B02. Next base: position 2,125 of record JAZLGD010000018.1, read on the forward strand.
GAAATGCTCCAGAAGAAGATGGACGAAATGCGCAAGTGCCGCGTCAAGTGCGGCATGATATCCATCGGCCCTGCGGGCGAAAATCTCGTCAAATACTCTGCCGTCATCAGCGGCGAGCGCGCGGCAGGTCGTGCGGGCACCGGTGCGGTGTTCGGTTCAAAGAATGTTAAGGCGATCGTTGCAACAGGTAACCATGAAACACCGATTTATGACCGTGAGAAAACCCTTAAGCACCATAAGAAATGGATAGAAATTCTGCGCAAGCATCCCCTTACGGGTAATCAGCTTCCCAAGATGGGTACAGCCGGCCTTGTAACAAGCATGCAGATGCGTGGTATTCTGTCCTCCAAGAACTATAACTACGGACAGTTTGAGCACTTTGAAAAGGTAAACGGCGAGCTGCTTGCGGAAGAGTATAACGTAGTTAATAAGGGCTGTATGTCCTGCCCGATTAAGTGCGCAAGAACAGTAAAGGTAAAGGGCGAAGAGGTCAAGGGACCTGAGCTCGAAGTCCTCGGACTTCTTGCAGGCGGCATCCTGAACGATAACCTTCAGCTTGTCTGCGACTGGAATAATCTCCTCGATGAGCTTGGTATGGATACCATTTCCGCAGCAAGCACACTTGCGTGGGCAATGGAAGCCAACGAAAAAGGACTTTGGGACAACGGCCTCGAGTTCGGAAAGACCTCCAATGTTTCCAAGACCTTTGAAGATGTTGCATTCAGACGCGGCATCGGCAACGAGCTTGCCGAGGGCTCCAAGCGACTGAGCGAAAAATACGGCGGCAAGGAATTTGCGATCCACTCCAAGGGCCTCGAGCTTGCGGCCTATGAGCCCAGAAGAGCGGTAGGTCAGGGCCTCGGCTATGCGGTTGCAAACCGCGGCGGCTGTCACCTTAACGGCGGCTACCTCGTAATCCTTGAGGGTCTCGGTCTTTATACCGACTCCCAGACACCTCATGCAAAGGCCGACCTCTGCATGATAATGCAGGATCTGATGGAAGCCGTTTCTATGGGCGGACAGTGTCTGTTCACATCGTATGCCGTGTTCCCGTCATTCCTCATTTCAAAGCCAAACGGTCTTATTACCACTATTGTTAACAAGGTGATACCCTTCGTGGGCTGGGCAGTGCGTTTGATCAACAAGTTCCCCGAAATGGCTTGCTTCCACCTCGGACTGCTTCCGCATACCAAGGAGCTTAAATACGCAACGGGTATGAACCTTACCCTGGGTCAGTTTATTCGAGCTGGCGAGAGAAGCTATAATGTGGAGCGTGCGGTCAACGCAAGGTTCGGAGTGTCAGCCGATATGGATAAGCTGCCCAAGCGCCTGACCGATGTACCTCAGGACCCCAACGATCCCAAGACCAAGGTTCCTCTTGAAACCATGAAGAGGACCTATTACAATGCCCGCGGCTGGGACAAAAACGGTCTGCCGAGCGAGAAAAAGCTCAGACGCATGAAGATAATTTCAAAGTAAAGGAGATGCCGTTATGATAACAGTAAAATTATTCGGAACCTTCCGTCTGGACAGCGGCATCAAGGAACTGCAGGTCGAGGCGGATGTAGTAAAAGATATCTACCCCGTCATTATGGAAGAAGTACTTAAGAAGAATCCCAATACAACACTCAGTATGACCGATGTAAAGGGCTGTATAGTTTCCGTTGACGGAAAACAGGTAGGCGTGAGAACAAAGCTTAAAGACGGCGATGTCGTTTATCTTGTTCCCGCAGTTGCAGGAGGTTGAGTTATGCCGTATTCAATTAATGCAGATAGATGCGACGGCTGCGATACCTGTTTGGTATCCTGCCCCACTCAGGCCATAAGCGGCGAGAGATATAAAACCCATACTATTGACCCCAAGCTCTGCGCATCATGCGGACTGTGCGCCGATTTCTGCGAGAATAACGCAATAATTGACCAGTACGGACGCACCAATCTCTTCAAAAAAGAAGTGGACTGGAGGATGCCTCACATAAATACAATGCAGTGTACCGGCTGCTCTTTGTGCATTGAAGCCTGTCCCATGTATGTCCTCGAACTCAGTAAGCCCCGTTTCAAGGGCGATACACATACCTTCGCAAAGGTTGTAAAGCCCAGCATGTGCATAGGCTGCGAAAAGTGCAATAAGCGCTGTCCCTGCGGCGCGATCCTGATGGTACCACGCACGGATATGCAGAATTCGGCTAAGAAAGCAGAGAAAAAAGATGCCGTACAGTCTTAATTCGAATTGCAGGGATTGCGAAAAATGTGTTGAAAGATGCCCGGTTGGTGCTATAATCATACATAAGGACACAGATTCAACACGCGGCGAAATCGATAAGGGCGCATGTATTGACTGCGGCTATTGCGGAAATCTCTGTGATAAAGCGGCGGTACTCGACCCGAAGGGCAAACTCGTTGTGCCGGTTCCCGAAGAGGAATGGCCTTTGCCCGCAGTCGATTACGATAAATGCAACGGATGCATGATTTGCCTTGAAGTTTGCCCTGAGTATATTCTCGCCCTTTCAAAGCCCCGCTTTGAGGGTGACCTGCAGGGTGTGGCACTGCTGTTGGATGAGGAAAAGTGCATGGGCTGTGGCCTTTGCGCCGATAAGTGTCCCGTAGATGCTATAGAAATGGTAAAAAGAATATGCTCCAAGTAAAAACACCTGAAGAAGCAAGGAAAATAATATCAGATAAATTTAAGGGCAGTACCCCCGCGAAGGAGGTACTGCCCCTCGTCGCCTGTACGGGCAGAGTATTGGCGAGAAATATCTATGCCGAGGAGTATGTTCCGGGCTTTGACCGAAGCAGCGTCGACGGATACGCGGTTATTGCCTCCGATACCTTCGGCTGCTCCGACTCCATGGGCGCGATACTGAAGCTCAAAGGCATAGTGAACATGGGCAGGGACGCAGATTTTGAATTGTTTCCGGGTGAATGCGCCTATGTGCCCACAGGCGGCGCAGTTCCTGACGGTGCTGATGCCGTAGTCATGCTCGAGTATACGGAAAGCTACGGTGGAGGGGAGATAGGCATATTAAAGCCCGCCGCACCCGGCGGCAACATGGTTTATCGCGGCGATGATGTTTTCCCCGGAAAGCTTGTGCTCAAAATGGGCAGAACTCTGCGCTCTGAGGATATCGGAGCTCTTGCCGCTCTTGGCATGTCCGAGGTGACGGTCGTAAAAAAACCGCTTGTGGGCATCATTTCAACGGGCGATGAATTGGTTGACATAACACAAACGCCCGGAGCGGGTCAGGTGAGGGATGTAAACTCATCAATGCTCGCCGCCGCGGTTCAGGACTTCGGCGCGGAAGCCAGAATTTACGGTATAGTGCGCGATGGTTATCAGCGCCTGAAGGCAGCGCTGATTGAGGCACTTGACGAATGCGATATGGTGCTCATTTCAGGCGGAAGCTCGGTGGGTCAGATGGACTCCACCTGCGCAGTGATAGAGGAAATGGGCGAGCTTCTGCTTCACGGCATAGCCATGAAGCCGGGCAAACCGACCATTGTCGGTGATGTGGGGGGAAAGCCTGTTTTCGGACTTCCCGGCCATCCCGTTGCGGCTCATTTTGTTTCGGAGATTTTCGTAAGACCTCTGCTTGAGCAGCTTCTCGGTTGTGAGGAAAAGATTGTGAGTGTAAAGGCTAAGCTCACTGAATCTGTCAGCGCAAACCACGGCAGAGCGCAGTATAGCGGTGTTCGCCTTGAAAAGCGTGATGGTGTGCTGTACGCAAACCCGGTAAGAACAAAATCGGGACTTATAAGCTCTCTTGCAGGCTGCGACGGATATTTCTGTATCGAACGCGACAGCGAGGGCTGTGCCAAAGATGATGAGATTACGGTTTATCTGAGGTGATAAAATGGCGTTTCAATATCTGAACAATGTTCCCCTTGAAAAAGCAAGAGAGGATTATATATCTCTGCTTATAAATAACGGAATGCAGCCCGAGTCAGAGGAAATAAGCGTTATGAACTCCTGCGGCAGAATAACCGCCGCACCTGTATACGCAAAAATCTGCTCG
>JAZLGD010000019.1:0-2395 GCA_045616105.1 Oscillospiraceae bacterium
AAGAAATGGATATGAGCGCAAAGCTCAATCCCGCATCAAGTGTTAAAAAAGTTATTGCCGTTGTAAGCGGCAAGGGCGGCGTAGGCAAATCTCTGGTAACCAGCCTTATGGCAAGCGAAATGCAGCGCCGCGGTCATCAGACTGCTGTTCTCGATGCAGATATAACCGGACCCTCAATCCCCAAGGCATTCGGCGTTCACGAGCACGCAAGAGGCAACGAGGAAGCTCTGTATCCCTGTTACACCGTTAAGGGAACACAGATTATGTCCGTAAACCTCATCCTCGATAACGAAACTGACCCCGTTGTGTGGCGCGGCCCTGTTATCGCAGGCGTAGTTACACAGTTCTGGAGCGATGTTATCTGGACGGACGTTGACTATATGTTCGTCGATATGCCTCCCGGAACAGGCGATGTTCCTCTCACAGTGTTCCAGTCTCTGCCCGTTGATGGCATCATTATAGTAACCTCTCCTCAGGATCTGGTTTCCATGATAGTTGCAAAGGCAGTCAACATGGCAAAGCTGATGAACATTCCCGTTCTCGGCATTGTTGAGAATATGTCTTACTTCAAGTGCCCCGAGTGCGGCAAGGAACACGAGATATTCGGCGCAAGCAAGGTCGCAAAGGTTGCTGAAGAGTTCGGCATTGAGCACTATGCCCGTCTTCCCATCGACCCCGTTGTTGCAACAATGGTCGATGCAGGCGAGGTTGAAAGCGTAGATACCGCAGCTCTTAACGAGCTGGTTGATTTCATTGAAAAAGGAGAATAAACCATGATAATTGCTGTTTCTTATAAAGACGGAGAAATCTTTGAGCATTTCGGCCATGCTGAGATGTTTGCAATCTATAGAACCAACGAAGCAAATACCGAGATTATTGAAAAGGCTGTAGTCGAAGTTAAGGAGACCGGTCATCAGGCAGTTGCAGACCTTATGGACGCAAACGGTGTTGACGTTGTTATCGTCGGCAACATCGGCTCAGGCGCACGTCAGGCACTTGCCGAGTATGGTATCGTTGCTTTCGCAGGCTTCTGCGGCAACGCAGATGACGCTGCAGAGCTTATGATGCGCGGTCAGCTTCCTTACCTCACTGACGAAGGCAACTGCAGCGGCGGATGCAGCGGCTGCGGCGGCGGATGCCACGATCATGAGGGTGGCGATTGCGGCTGCGGCGGTCACGACCACGAAGGCGGCGACTGCGGCTGCGGATGCCACTAATCTTATAATTAAAAACTCCCGTTCCTATTGGAACGGGAGTTTTTTGTGTTATTTAAGAGTAAGCTCAAGTTTTACGGGGTTGTGGTCAGAGTTTTCAAAGCCCATGTTGAGCGTTTCAACATTGTCGAGGCTTATATTCGGAGAGAGAATAAAGCCGTCAATTACATAGTACTGCGTGCCCTCGGCGTCGGATGGATTATAGGGCTGATTAAGAAGCCTGCAGGTGGGGGCGTCGAGATCGTATGCAAACTGCCAGCCGTTGCTAAGCATGTCGGCATCAATAAGGCCGGGCGCCCAAAGATCTGTGTGGGTGTTGGGGTATTTGTCCAGCGCACCGGGGAATTCCTGATTGAAATCTCCGCCTGCTATAACAAAGTTGCCATTGTCGTATTCGGACTGAATGAAGTCAAGAAGCTGCTTTGTCTGCGCGATTTTGCCTTCACCATCGTCATATGCTTCGAGATGGAGATTTACTATGACAAGCTGCTTGTCGGAGTTTTCAATGGGAAGATAGCTTACCAGCATACAGCGCTTGAGGTTTGCCGTGCTGACGGGCCATGAGAAAGGACAGGGCAGGGAAATGCGCTCTGCGGAGCTTATCTCGTAAACCGTGTTGGTGAGAAGACCGCTGTTTACGCGGCCGATTGGAGGCAGGGGATAGGGAACAAAGGAGCATGAGTAGTTTTTCGCAAAACTATTATTGTAAATACCGAGCTTTTCAACCTCGTTTATGCCGTATGTGCGGCTTGAGTTTTCATCAACCTCCTGCAGCATTACAATGTCAGGCGTGTTTTCTCCGCCGTATACCGTGCTGTAAATGCCGTCAAGATAGTTCTGAACCTGTTCTTTGTCAGCGGCAGCAACGCTTTCACCGCCGTCCATGAAGAAGTCGGACTTTTCGCCCAGACCTGCATAGCCTATGTTCCAACTGAGAACAGATATTTTATCACCCGTGGATAGTGCCTTCGCATCATCCAAATTCTCCACGGGAGTGACGTCCATAACTGCATCGGGCTTAAACTCGGTTATGCTGAGCCATGCGAACAGAATGACAGCAGCAATAACAATAATCAATAGAATAATAAGTAAAGCCTTGAGAACTTTTTTCATAGTTACCACCTCAACGAAACTGTACCATAATCGAGGTATTTGTTCAAGGTTAAAGTATAAGTTTGGCA
>JAZLGD010000020.1:0-8318 GCA_045616105.1 Oscillospiraceae bacterium
TTGGATCGGACTCGCCCTTGTCTGCATTGTGCTTCCCGCAGTCATCGCATGGGCTGTCGGTCTTCTGTGCCGCAAGCTCGGCTGGATTAAAGATGGCGACATGCAGCTGAACTAAACAGTATAAAAACAAAACCGCTCACAAGCGTGAGCGGTTTTTTTGTTGCTTCCCAAAAATGGAAGCGGCACGGCAAAACCGTGCAGAGGGTATGTTCCCGTTATATCACTGCGGCAACTCTCCTCAGAACAAGGAGATTTCCCCCGTGCCGGCAGTGCTTTCCCCCTCAAGAAAGCTTCAAGATTCTTTTTTGTTATGCTAACACCAAAGACATTTTTTGTCAATATTGGCAGAAAAGCTTCTCCAACAGCTTATCAGCATTTTTCTTTGGCAACTCAAAGAAAAATGCTGATAAATGCCATGTTGAGTAAAAAGAAAAACCTCTCGCAAAACGAGAGGTTTTTGTTATTAATAAAATGTTGCAACGGGTTGTTCGGGAACGGGGCAATCCTCCTGCGAAATCAGAGTCAGCACGGGGCCTTTCTTGCCATAGGCACGGCTGAACTTATGATTTATTCTTGCGGTGAGGACATGCCAGCTGTCGCCGACTATGCTTTCGGATTTGTCCCACTGGCAGATGAGTCCTGCGAACTGGATATCATCGGCACAGCAGGTCATAACATGGCGACCCACGATGAAGTGGCCTGAGGGAACTTTTTTGCGCTTTAAGTAGCGAACCTTTACCTTGACGACCTTGTTTTCGTACTTTTTAGGCTCCTCGGACATATCGCGATACCACAGCGCATAGTCATCATCGCCTATCTCGATTACGTCCGCGTTTACGTCAAAGGGCAGGGGGTCTTCGATCTCGTCGTACTTGACCGTGCCGTCTTTATACTCATAAGCGATGTCGCAGCGTCGGGATGCGCCGCGGACTATCTTATGCAGATTCATCTGGTCGATGGAATCGTCATAGCGGTTGAAGACAACAAGCTCTGCGCTCTTGAGCTTATCGTAAACAAGCTGGCGCATATTGTTGTTGTAGCTTTCAAATGTGCCTGCGTCGGCGAAGAAGAACTCCTGATAAACCATCCAGAGCTCGGGCATGGCGTTATAGAGGTCATCTATCATCCACATGCCGTTATACTCGATGACAACGCGCTCGCACTTATTTTCCTCAAGCCACTTGCGAAGGTTTCCGATTTGAAGCTCGGACTTATCTTCAACAACCTTGATGAAAACATCGGGCGATGAAAACTGGTCGGGCTCGTATTCCTCCTCGCCCTCTTCGCAGAGGAGGAGGAGAGTGCGCTCGCCGTTATTGAAGCGCTTGTCCTCAAGGGTTTCCTGTATGAACTTTGTTTTGCCCGCCTCTAAAAATCCGGTGAACAGATATACGGGAACGTCCTGAACTTTACTCAATATTAAACAGCTCCTTGATTGCCTGCTCGTTCATCTTCGAGCCGATTACGCAAAGTCTGCCGGTTACTGCGGCGCCGCCGCGGCGGATGTCGCTCTCGCCGGGAACATAGTCAAAGTATATCCACTCGCCGTCGGAGGCATCCACAAAGCCCTTGGCGCGGAGGATCATGCCGTATTTTTCTTCGTTTCCGAGCTGGTCGAGCATCTCCTTCAGCTCAGCCTCGCTGAACTTCTTGGGAGTTTCGCAGCCCCAGCTTGTGAATACTTCGTCTGCATGGTGATGATCGTGGTCATGGTGGTCATGGCCGCAGCCGCAATGTTCGCCGTGCTCATGGTCGTGGTCATGATGATGTTCATGCTCATGGTCGTGGTGATCGTGACCGCAGCCGCAGTGCTCATCATGCTCGTGATGGTGATGATGCTCGTGCTCATGGTGATGCTCAAGATCGTGCATTGCGGTTGCAAGGCTGTCGGTTCGCTCCATGACATCGACGATCTGCTCGCCGCTGAGCTGATCCCAAGGAGTGGTGATAACGGTTGCGTTGGGGTTCTGCTGGGTCAGCAGGGAGCTTGCAACAAGAAGCTTGCCCTCGGAAGCGGCATCGGTGCGGGAAAGCACGATGACATCTGCGTGCTGTACCTGATCGTTGAAGAACTCGCCGAAGTTGCGGATGTACATACGGCACTTGCCCGCGTCAACAACGGTGACCTTGCAGCCGATTTCGCAGCCCTCGATACCGTCAACTGCTCTTGCGACATCGGAAAGCTTGCCGACGCCTGAAGGCTCGATGATGATGCGGTCGGGAGCATAGTCGGCGATGACCTGCTGAAGAGCCTTGGTGAAGTCACCGACGAGGGTGCAGCAGATGCAGCCGGAATTCATTTCGGTTATCTCAACGCCTGCGTCCTTGAGGAAGCCGCCGTCAATTGCGATTTCGCCGAATTCGTTCTCGATGAGAACGAGCTTTTCGTTTTTGTAGCCCTCGGATATGAGCTTGCGGATAAGAGTTGTCTTACCTGCACCGAGGAAGCCGGAGAATATATCTATTTTAGTCAAGGAAATTTACCTCCTGAATTATTTTGCGTGATAGAGCTTCTTTGCCTGATAGCGGGGCTCGTAGGTAACGTTTAGGCCAAGCTTCTGGTAAAGGTTTTCGTCAACTCTGGAGAGGATGACGGAGGAATGGGCTTCGCATCCGCGAAGCTGGCTGAGCTGGTCGATAACCTGCTCGGCGAAGGGGTTTGTAACTGCGCAGATTGAAAGAGCGATTAGAAGCTCATCGGCGTGCAGACGGGGATTGTGGTTGCCAAGATGTTCAACCTTGAGGTGCTGAATGGGGGCGATTACTCCCGGAGCAATGAGAAGATGCTTCTTGTCGATGCCGGCCAGCTTCTTGAGTGCATTCAAGAGGCAGGCAGAGGATGCGCCCAGCAGAGAGCTTGTCTTGCCGGTTACTATCTCGCCGTCGGGAAGCTCGATGGAAACTGCGGGTGCGCCTGTTTCCTCGGCGCGCCGGAGTGCGGCGGCGACAACGGGACGGTCCTCAGCGGAAAGGCCAAGGGACTTCATGATAAGCTCAATCTTTCTGACTTCTTCTTCGGTGCCGAAGCCCTGACGGAGGGAGCATGCCGCGCTGTAATAGCGGCGGATTATTTCCTGATTGGATGCTTCGCGGCAGGCGTCATCATCGATGATGCAGTTGCCTGCCATGTTGACGCCCATGTCGGAGGGGCTTTTATAGGTGCTCTCGCCGAAGATGGGGGTGAGGATTGCGTTCAGAACGGGGAAGATTTCTACGTCACGGTTGTAGTTGACTGTGGTTTCGCCGTAGGCCACAAGATGGAAGGGGTCGATCATGTTGATGTCATCAAGGTCTGCGGTTGCGGCTTCGTATGCCAGATTTATGGGGTGTTTGAGAGGGACATTCCAGATGGGGAAGGTTTCGAACTTTGCATAGCCTGCGGAGGTGCCGCGCTTATGCTCATGATAGAGCTGGCTCAGGCAGGTTGCCATCTTGCCGCTGCCGGGACCCGGTGCGGTTACGACAACAAGGCTGCGCTCGGTCTCTATGTAATCGTTCTTGCCGAAGCCATCCTCGGATACTATAAGCTCCACGTTTGAGGGATACTCGGGAATGATGTAGTGGCGGTAAACCTTGATGCCCAAAGTTTCAAGGCGCTTCTGGAAATTGCTTGCCGCCGGCTGGTTTGTGTAGTGAGTGATAACAACGCTTCCGACATACAGTCCGATGCCGCGGAAAGCGTCAATAAGGCGGAGGGTGTCCTCATCGTAGGTGATGCCGAGGTCACCGCGGCGCCTGTTGCGCTCGATGTCGTCAGCGGAGATTGCGATGACGATTTCGGCATCATCCTTCATCTCCAGAAGCATCTTTACCTTACTGTCGGGCTCAAAGCCGGGAAGCACGCGGGAGGCATGGTAATCGTCAAAGAGCTTGCCGCCGAATTCAAGATAAAGCTTGCCGCCGAACTGAGAAATTCTGTCGCGGATGTGCTGCGACTGCATACGGACATATTTGTCGTTGTCAAAACCGATTTTAGTCATATCTTTCCCTCTTATCTCTTTAAAATAACAAAGTAAAATTATATACCATATAAAAGCCGTTTGTCAAACATGCTGCAGGCTGTCAGATACTTTGAAGTACAGCGGATTTCCTTGCTGCGGATGACGTAATTTTCGCTGCCTCTGGAGAAGTACAGATCCTGCGCGCCGCGGATCGACATGCCGGAAATTTCGCCCATGGGAATGAACAGCCCGCCGGGAAGAGAAAGCCCCTTGCGGCTCAGGCTCATGGTGCCCGTACCCTGCAGAGATATGCTGTCGCCCGTGCTTACGCTGTAAAGCTCCATGCAGTCATCGGAGAAGATTTCTTCAACATCCTCGTCCTCGCAGAGCTCGCGGATGCGCTCGGACTGCCAGATTCGCCAGTCGATAACGCTGTCGTACATCATGTTTTCGCCGACGAAAAATCCCTCGTCGGTATAGCGCAGCTTCGTACCGCAGTCATCGCAGATAAAGTAATCGCCCTCGGAGCGCATTTTGCCCGCTGTCTTGCAGTGGGGACACATGAAAAGCAGGGTTTCAAGATGCTCTGCTTTGTTTCTGCCTCTGAAGCGGACGGGACTCTTGCGCTGGTCGGCATAATCGTCCTGATAAAGGTCGCGCTCGATTATTGCCTGAATCTCCTTTGCGGAAATACTCCTGAGGTAATCGGCATCGTAAACACCTGCGATACGGCCACGGGATTTGCCGCGTCGGACGGAAGAGCCCGACCATCGGGGACTTGCAAGGTAAGCGCCCTCCATGCGGAGAGTGATGAGCTTTGCTCCCGACATACGGACAAGCTTACCCGTTGCGGGGGAGATGGGTCTTGTCACACCGTCCCATGAGCGGTTGCCCTCGGGATAGAGGCATACGCTGTGGCCGTCCTTAAGGTGGCGGACGATGTTCTTTATTGTTGCCGAGCTGCTGCCGCCCTTTTGACGGGCGATTATCTCGGTGATGTATTTTACAAAGTCGGATATTCTGCCCTGACGGAGAATGTGCTCGCTTGCAACAAAATAGAGCGGGTCGGGGAATGAGCATGCGGTGAGCATGGGGTCTAAATCCGTGTTGTGGTTTGACAGCACAAGGAAGGGGCCTTCCTCGCGGCAGACATCCGCCGTATAGTTGAAAATCAGCTTTGAGCCGGCTATTGCTATGGGTCGCGCGCCTTTCCATATCAGAGTGTGTCGCTTTCTTGCGTCCATGCCGCACCTCCTCATAATTCATCCATTCTATTTTATAGCATTTTCCCTTTCGCTTCAAGCGAAAGAAGTCATTTTTCTTTGCTTTTCTCTTTTTTTATTCATAATTTCATGGTATAATGATTAATCAATTATTATGGACAAATAGCCTCTGCTGAGGACGGCTGTTTACAGACTACCCCTCAGTCATGCTACGCATGACAGCTCCCCTGACAAGGGGAGCCGTTATGGCCACAGATAATAACGAATAATATTCCCAAACGCAAAGGAGAAAATTATGGGATTCTTAAATAAGCTTTTTGGAAATCACACCGACCGTGAACTTAAAAAAATATACCCCATCGTGGATAAGATAGAGGCTCTGGAGCCCGATTTTGAAAAGCTCAGCGACGAGGAGCTCAAGGCAAAGACCACAGAATTCAAAGAGCGCTACAACGCAGGCGAGGAGCTCGATGACCTCCTGCCCGAGGCATTCGCCGCAGTGCGCGAAGCATCATGGCGTGTTCTCGGAATGAAGCCTTTCCGCGTTCAGCTCATCGGCGGCGTTGTCCTGCATCAGGGCAGAATTGCCGAGATGAAAACCGGCGAAGGCAAAACCCTTGTGGCCGTTCTCCCTGCATACCTTAACGCGATTGCAGGCGAGGGCGTTCATGTCGTAACCGTCAACGATTATCTTGCCCGACGCGACAGCGAATGGATGGGCAAGGTTCACCGCTTCATGGGTCTGTCCGTGGGCCTTATCGTCCATGGCCTTGCCAACGAAGAGCGCAAGGCCGCTTATGAGGCGGACATTACCTACGGCACAAACAATGAGATGGGCTTTGACTACCTCCGCGACAACATGGCAATTTACAAGGAGAACATGGTTCAGCGCGGCCACTCCTTTGCAATCGTCGACGAGGTCGACTCCATTCTCATAGACGAAGCGCGTACTCCTCTTATTATTTCCGGTCAGGGCGACGAAAGCACCGACCTTTACCGTCAGGCAGACGATTTCGTAAAGCGCCTGAGCAAAAAGGTGTATGCCTCCACCGACTCCAAGGAGGAAGAGGACGAGGACATCGATGCCGACTACATAATTGACGAAAAGGCGAAAACCGCAACCCTTACCGCCCGTGGCATTGCAAAAGCAGAGCGTGCGTTCGGTCTCGAGAACTATGCCGATATTGAAAACTCAACCCTCAGCCACCACATCAATCAGGCTCTGCGCGCCCACGGCGTTATGAAGAAGGACATTGACTATGTGGTTAAAGACGGCGAGGTTCTGATCGTTGACGAGTTCACGGGCCGCATTATGCTGGGCCGCCGCTACAGCGAGGGCCTGCATCAGGCAATCGAGGCAAAGGAACGTGTTGACGTTCAGCGCGAGAACAAGACTCTTGCGACTATCACATTCCAGAACTATTTCAGACTTTACGACAAGCTCTCCGGCATGACCGGTACCGCTCTCACCGAGGAAGAGGAATTCGGCACAATCTACCGTCTGGACATAGTGGAGATTCCCACCAACAAGCCCATCGCGCGTATTGACCGCGAGGATGTTGTATACAAAAACGAAACCGGCAAGAACCGCGCAATCTTAAATCAGATTATCGAGTGCCACGAAAAGGGACAGCCCGTTCTGGTCGGCACCGTTTCCATCGAAAAGAGCGAATATCTCTCCGCCATGCTCAAGCGCAGCGGAGTCAAGCACAATGTTCTTAACGCGAAGCACCATGAAAAGGAAGCGGAGATCGTAGCTCAGGCAGGTAAGCTGGGCGCGGTAACCATCGCGACCAACATGGCAGGACGAGGCACCGACATTATGCTGGGCGGCAACCCCGAGTATCTTGCAAAGACCGACCTGCGCAAGGCGGGCTACTCCGATGAGGTCATTGCCGAGGCAACGGGCTATGCCGACACCGAGGACGAGGAGATACTCGCCGCGCGTCAGATGTTCGCAGAGCGCATGGCTGCACATAAAGAGGTCTGCTCTGCAGAGGCCGAAAAGGTCAGAGCCGCGGGCGGACTTTACATCCTTGGCACGGAGCGCCACGAATCAAGACGAATCGACAATCAGCTCCGCGGACGTTCAGGCCGTCAGGGCGACCCCGGCGAGAGCCGCTTCTATATCGCAATGACCGACGATGTTATGCGTCTGTTCGGCTCGGAGAGAATGATGAATATTATGGAGTCCCTCGGCGTTGACGAGGACACTCCTCTTGACCATAAGATGCTGAGCAATGCGATCGAGCAGGCTCAGAAGACCGTTGAAAGCCGCAACTTCGAGACCCGTAAGAGCGTTCTTGAATACGATGATGTTATGAACCAGCAGAGAAACATCATCTATGACGAACGCCGCAAGGTGCTCGACGGCGAGGATCTGCGCGAGCATATCAACAGCATGATCCGCGAGTTCATCAGCACCAACCTTAATGATGCTCTCGCCGGCGGAAGCCCCGAAAATCAGGAGCATTTGGATGAGGCACTTGCGCCCTTTGAAAAGCTGTTCCTTGCCCACGGCAGCATTAAACTGGACGAAATCAGCGGCAGGGTAACTGTCGAAAAGCTCACCGATATGGTCTATGACATCGCGCAGGAGATTTACGACAGGCGCGAGGAGGGCTTCGGCATTGCTCCCGACGGCAACAAGCTCATGCGCGAGCTGGAGCGCGTTATCATGCTCCGCGTTGTTGACGAATACTGGATGGATCACATCGACGCAATGGCAGAGCTCAAGCGCGGCATCGGCCTGCGCGGCTACGGCAATGTCAAGCCCGTTGATGCGTACAAGAAAGAGGGCTTCGATATGTTCGAGGCTATGATTAACGGCATCCGCGAGGAAACCGTCCGCCGTATCTACACCGTTCAGGTGCGTTCCGCTCAGCCCATTCAGCGCAAGGCGGTTGCAAAGAACGCCGCGGCTAATGTGGGCGGCGAGCCCGTCAAGAAGCAGCCCATCAAGAAGGTCGCAAAGCCCGGACGCAACGACCCCTGCCCTTGCGGCAAGATGAAGCCCGACGGCTCACGCAGACTCAAATATAAAGAGTGCTGCGGCAGGAACGAATAAATCTGAACGGCCTGCTTTTTCCGATACTGCATTACATCGGCTTAAAGCAAAGAAAAGCGGAAAGATTGATTACCCCTCAGTCTGCTG
>JAZLGD010000021.1:0-4879 GCA_045616105.1 Oscillospiraceae bacterium
AAATGATTGAGGTCATCATGGATGAGCCGGACCTCATGAAATGCGAGGCCGAGGCAATTCTGGCGGGTATTGTTCTTGATACAAAGAGCTTTACCCTGCGTACTGGCGAGAGAACCTTTGACGCGGCGGCATTCCTGCGCAGAGCGGGTGCCGATACCGCAGAAGCAAAGCGATTCCTGCAGAGCGGACTTGAGCAGTCCGTTGCAAAGTACAAGATTTTGCAGAATACCAGACTCTACCGCGGAACTGCAATCGCCATTCCCGAGGAACCGCAGGACCGCATTGTTGCTGCGCAGGCGGCGGACGAGCTTCTGAACGTCGCGGGTGTTGACGCATCAATGGTAATGTTCAGAACAGAGGAGGGCAATGTTTTCGTATCTGCCCGCTCAATCGGCGAAATGAATGTACAAATGATAATGGAAAAGCTTGGCGGCGGCGGAAATCGAGCGGCTGCCGCAGCTAACATGGGCGATGTAAGCCTCGGCGATGCCGAAGCTAAGCTTATGGCTGCAATTGATGAATATATAGATTCTTGATATAAGAAAGGAAACAGACATGAAAGTTATATTTAATGTAGACGTAAAAGGACAGGCAAAGAAGGGCGAACTCAAGGAAGTGTCCGACGGTTACGCACGCAATTATCTGCTTCCCAGAAAGCTTGCAAGCGAAGCAACAGCAGACAATATAAATGCACTTAAGCTTAAGGAAAAAGCAAAGGCAGCTCAGATGGCACGCGAAAAGGCAGAGGCAGAGGAAAACGCAAAGAAGCTGCAGGGAATTACCGTTAACGTTCGCGCAAAGGCAGGCAACGGCGGTAAGCTCTTCGGTGCAGTAACCTCTCAGGAAATCAGCGCAGCACTCAACGAGCAGCACGGTATTTCCATTGAGAAGAACAAGATCGTTCAGGCAGAGCCCATTAAGACCTTCGGCGCATTCGATGTCAAGGCAAAGCTCGGCTATGAGGTAACCGGCACAATTCACGTAATGGTAATCGAAGATAAATAAGTCGTTAGATTAGGAGAAAGCTATGGACGAACTGTTAGGCAGACAGGCACCGCATTCGGTAACGGCGGAGCAGGCTGTTATCGGCTCGATGCTGATTGACTCTCGGTGTATACCCGACGTCATTGAAAAGCTCAGGGGCAGCGAATTTTATATACAGCAGAACAGGGATATATTCGAAACGGTATATTCCATGTTTTCCTATGGCCAGACCATTGACCCCATAACAGTTCTCGACCAGATGAAGGTGCGCGGAGTTTATAAGGACACAAGCGATGACTATATCGCGGAGCTTATGCGCATCACTCCCACAGCGGCAAACGTGCTTGAATACTGCTCAATCGTAAGCGACAGAGCTCTGCTCCGCAATCTTGCCGCAGCGGCCGATGAGATAAACGACCTTGTATACTCGGGCTCAGGCGAAGCCGAGCGTATGCTCGAAGCGGCAGAGCGCAAAATCTATGCTCTGCGCAACGGCAGAAACGTGGGCGGACTTATGCCTATTTCGACAGTCGTTCAGTCTGTATATGAAAGCCTTTCCGAAGCTGCAGCCAGCGACAGCAAGATTCCCGGTCTTCCCACGGGACTTCCTGACCTTGACCGCAACATACTCGGTCTTAATAAGGGCGAGCTTATTCTGATAGCCGCCCGTCCCGGTATGGGTAAAACCAGTATTGCACTGAATATCGCAATGCACGTTGCAAAGACCATAGATAAAACCGTTGCCGTGTTCTCTCTGGAAATGAGCCGCGAGCAGCTTGTAAGCAGACTTCTTGCCGGCGAGGGACTGGTGCCCTCCCAGAATATGCTGACCGGCCAGCTCAACACCGAGGAATGGCGAAGAATTGCATCTGCCGCTCAGGTGCTTTCCGCAACGGATATGCGAATTGACGATAACCCGACCCTTTCGGTTTCCGATATGAACGCACAGTGCCGCAGAGTCAATAATCTGGGGCTCGTCGTCATCGACTACTTGCAGCTGATGCAGTCGGCAGGCGGAGATTCACGAAGCTATGCAGGCGAAAACCGCCAGCAGGTTGTCAGTGATATAAGCCGTATGCTGAAAATTATGGCAAAGGAGCTTAATGTTCCCGTAATCTGCCTTTCCCAGCTCAGCCGTGCAAGCGAGAGCAGGCCCAACAAACGCCCCGTGCTTTCCGATCTGCGTGAATCGGGCGCAATCGAGCAGGACGCCGACGTTGTAATCGGTCTTTATCGCGACGGATACTATAATCCCGAGAGCGATAACCCCAACCTTGCCGAGGCGATTATTCTTAAAAACCGTAAAGGCCAGACGGGTACAGTAAACCTTACATGGCTGCCCGAGTTCACGACCTTTGCTTCTTACGATAACAGGCACAGCGATGAATATTGAGCTGACCCGAAAATTCAATATGCTTAATCGGGGAGATAAACTCCTC
Organism: Oscillospiraceae bacterium; assembly: GCA_045616105.1. Taxonomy (GTDB): domain Bacteria; phylum Bacillota; class Clostridia; order Oscillospirales; family Oscillospiraceae; genus F23-B02. The sequence continues at coordinate 2,424 of JAZLGD010000021.1, forward strand.
TGCGCAGTTTCAGGCGGAGCCGACTCCATGTGCCTTCTTCACCTTATGAAAGAAAATGCGGCAAAATTGGGTATAACAGTAATGGCTGCCCATTTTAACCATAAGCTGAGAGGTGAAGAGGCTGAGCGTGACGAAGCCTTTGTTGCCGAGTTCTGTAAAGAAAACGAGATTGAGTTTGTATCTGCTTCGGGAGATGTTAAAGCCTATGCCGAAGAGAATAAACTCAGTATTGAGGAAGCAGCAAGAATCCTGCGCTATGATTTCCTTCAAAAAACGGCCGAAAACCTTGGCTGTAATAAGATAGCAACTGCCCATAACTCGGATGACAACGCTGAAACACTGCTTTTTAATCTTACCCGCGGAAGCGGAGCAAAGGGGCTGTGCGGAATTCCGCCCGTGCGCGGAATGTTCATACGGCCGCTGCTTGATAAAAGCAGGGAAGAGATTGAAGCGTATCTCCGTGAGAATAATGTTCCCCATGTGGAGGACAGCACAAACGCAGAGAACGAGTACAGCAGAAATAAAATAAGGCATTACGTTATGCCTGTTCTCAGGGAAATAAACCCTGCGTTTTCCGAAGCGGCTATGCGGACCAGCGAGCTTATGCGCGAGGATGAAGAATGCCTTTCCGATATGGCACGGCGGTTTGTTGAGGAAAACCTTAGAGATAACTCACTTCCGACGGATAAGCTGAAGAAACTGCCCCGGGCAGTTTTGATGCGGGTTTTCCGTATAATGTGCGGCAGAGCATTGTCCATGACCCACGCCGATGCAGTGTACAGTCTCCTTGAATGTGAGGGACTTTCTTATGCGGATATTCCGGGAATGCGTGTAGCCTGCGATAACGGATATCTTATCTTCGGCGTAAGCGACGATAAGTTACCTGAGCTCGAGATTAAGATAGGCGAATGTGCGGGAAGCGCAAGTGGAATAGAAGTTTGCGCGGAAATAATGGAAGCACAGCCAAAAGTTTTAAATTCGTTAAATACTTTTTGCTTTAAATGTGGTACTGTTTGTGGTAATATGTTCCTCACGTCACGCAAGGACGGAGACAAGATAAAGCTAAGCTACCGCAATTGCACAAAAAGCCTGAAGGATCTGTTTTCCGAAAAGAAAATGACTCAGGCAGAGCGAAACCTTACGCCCGTCATAAGAGACGAAAAGGGCGTAATTGCCGTGTATGGCTTCGGTATTTCGGAAAGATGCAGAGCCGAGGCGGGCGACACGGTCATATGTGTAACGATAAATAAAGATAATATTTCGGGGGTAAAGAACTAAAATGGCTAATATGAAAGACGATATAGAGCGCGTGCTCATAAGCGAGGAAGAGATTAAGGCAAAGGTGAAATCCCTCGGCGAACAGATTTCCCGCGACTTTGAGGGGAAAGATCCCCTGCTTGTCGGCGTGCTAAAGGGCTGCTTCGTGTTCATGTCCGACCTTATGCGCTATATTACAATACCGTGTTCTGTGGACTTTATGGCAGTATCCTCTTATAAGGGAACAACCTCAACCGGTGCCGTCGCAATCCAGAAGGACCTTAGCCAGAGCATTGAAGGCAAACATGTTATTATTGTTGAGGATATCCTTGATTCAGGCCTTACCCTTCACTATCTTGAAGGATATCTGTCAAACCGCAATCCCTCGTCTATCACGATTGCAACTCTCATGGATAAGCAGGCAAACCGCAAAGCCCCCGTTTTTGCAAGATATGCATGCTTTGATGTCCCCGACGAATTCGTTGTCGGCTACGGACTCGACTACGATGAAAAATACCGCAACCTGCCGTACATCGGCGTTTTAAAGCCCGAGGTTTATTCAAACCAGGACTGATCAGCAAGTTAGGAAGTGATTGATTGAAACCGAAACGCAACCGCGCAAGAGACATAGGCTTTTATGTTCTCATAATTGTTATTCTGGTATGCGCAATATATACCATGACCACGAGTAACGCAGACAAGCAGCTTACTTATTCGGATATAGTAGACCTGTTCGAAAAAGAACAGGTAAAATCATTTGAATATGACGGTACCTCCGATGTTGTCACATTGCACTTAAAGGGTGACAGCAAGGATAAGCCAAAGACCGTCCAATGCGATGTTTACAGCTTCTCGCTGTTTTATAACGACCTTGGTGACCTCATCAGAGAGCAGCATCAGAAGGGTATAATCGAGGAATACGAATACGAGGCTCCTCAGTCCTCCTGGTGGCTTGCAATCCTGCCTTATATAGTTGTCATGATACTGTTCATGGTGATGTGGTATGTCATGATGAACAAGGCCGGCGGAGCGGGCGGCGGAGTCGGCAAGTTCGGCAAAGCAAGAACCCGTCTCGGTTCAGAGGAAAAGACAAAGAAAACATTTGCGGATGTTGCAGGTGCGGATGAAGAGAAGGAAGAACTCAAGGAAATCGTTGAGTTCCTGAAAAATCCCCGTTCCTTCACCGAAATGGGCGCACG
>JAZLGD010000022.1:0-9422 GCA_045616105.1 Oscillospiraceae bacterium
GATATATTATAACATATTTTTTTTATTTGAAAAGAGTTTTTTTACCATTTTCTTTAAAATTTCAAAGTTTTTTCGGATTGGCGAACATACAAGCGCAGCGCACGATTTAATTATAGAAAAAATTCTATGCAAAAGCCCGAAAACTATGTCAGACAGCAAAAACATATAGCAGCAAAATCCAATGAACGCAAAGGCGAGCATGAAAAGCCCCAGACTTCCCCCACCTGCTCCCCTTCCCCCGGCAAAGAGTGCAAAGCAGACCACAAAGCAAAACAACGCATCGAGAAAAGCCGGAAGCGCTTTGCCCTTGCTCTCTCTTCTGAGCACCTTAAATGCGTCGTACAAAAAGCCCGATGCAAGTCCCAAAAGCCCGCACAGACATATTTGCACGAGCTGGGTTGACACACTGATTTTCATTTAGCCGAACAATTTAGAGAAAATGCTGCCTGCGCTCGATATTTCTTCATAGCTCAGGTCGTTAATAACGCCTTCGACTTTAATCTCGCCCACATCAAGATTGATTTTGCCGATGTGAAGTCCGCTTCCTCTCACAATAAGATTACCCTGAGAGGTATTCATGACAATTTCATTTTCGTCAAAGCTTTCAACGTCCTCAACTCCCGTGACAGCGAGGGATGCCCGTCCGAGCAGTTCGACTCTATGTTCCTTTGCCCTTATTTTCGGGCTTTCTTCATATGACATGGTATCACTCCTTTTTATAAAGCATATTGCCGGTCAGATAAAAAAATTCCACGGAACATTGTTCCGTGGAACTTGTATTTTTTTAATGTCAGGTCTTATCTCTGTAAAGGAATGTTACTACCTGGGCTCTGGTGCAGACATTATGGGGTCGGAATGTTCCGTCATAATATCCGGTGGTTACGCCCTTATCAGCCGCCCAGTAGATTGCATTGGAATAGTCGCTGATAAGACCGTTCAAATCGCTCAGCGATGTTTTATAGCCGTAGGCCGGTTCTCCCTCGCTGCGCCAGATAAAGGTTACAACATGGGCGCGGGTGCAGGGGTTATCGGGGCGGAAAGCTCCGTCGGCATAGCCGGTTGTTATTCCCTTTTCAGCCGCCCAAAGAATCGCCTTATAGAACGGGCTTGCACTGCTCACGTCCCAGAATGGGTTATACATTGAGCTGGGCTCGGGCGAACCGTTTGCGCGCCAGATAAAGGTTACGACATGGGCACGGGTGCACATATTGTTAGGATAAAACTTGACTGTACCGTCGGACTGAGGGTAACCGCTTGCTATACCCTTTTCTGCGGCCCACGATATTGCGGTTCTGTAATTCTTTATCAGTCCGCTTGTATCTGTAAAGCGTTCACTTGGGTCAATGCAGCCGCAGCGAAGGCATTTCCCGTCATAGTAAACATGTCCAAGCGCTGCGATTGGGCCGCCGCTTCTTACTGTTATAAGGCAGCCATCGCAGACTGAATCTCCGGTGTAGCCCGCCTCGCTGCAGCTTGCCTCTTTTTCGTTGACAAGCCTTGTGTTTTCATGCTCGCAGGGCGCAGTTGAAGCAAGCCATAGAACCATAACGGACTTGTCTCCCACTACATAGGTTCCATAAGCAATCGTTGCATTCTGCATGGTTTTGCTGCCGGTGACCTTACCCTGCTGAACAGGCAAGGTGCATTTAAGCTCATCTGCAGAATACACGCAGCCGATGGGGCCGTTTGCGGTCACTTTGCCGCCGGTAACCACTATTGATTTCTCCGCGCGTATACCATAGGCAGAATTTCCTCTGGCATATACGGTGCCGCCGTTAATTTCAACGCTATATGCGTAAATACCGTTTGAACCCGTAGCAGTAACTTTGCCGCCGTTTACGGTGATTTTATTTGCTACCACATTGCTTAATGTAACGTTGCCCGCATTTTCGTCAACGATAATATTAGCTCTTCCGTTACCGCCGGATACTGACGCATTGCCGGTAATGACCAGTGTGCCGTCTCCATTTACAGTACAACTGCCCGTATATTCAAAGCTTCCGTCGGCAAGGGCTGCCGCAGGCACGAGCACAGCGAGCATTATCGCACACAAAAGAATTGATATTATGCGTTTTTTCATGTGCATCCCTCCGTTTAATAAGACGAATAAGATGTTATAATCTTACAATAACATTATTAATTTGTCTATTATAAAACGAAATTAATTAAACAAAATTTAAAAACTCAGCAAAAAAGCACCTCAGCAGGGCGGTAAGCTCTCTGAGGTGCTCTTTTTAGAAAATATTACTGCTGTCTCTCGATATACTCAACAATCTTGCCGACTGTAGGGAGGTTTGCAGCATCTTCATCGGAGATAGATATGCCGAATTCGTCCTCAACAGACATTATAAGTTCAACAACATCGAGAGAATCTGCGCCGAGGTCATCAACGAGATTTGTATCAACGGTGATGGATTCGGCAGGTACATCCAACTGCTCTGAAAGAATTTTCTGAACCTTTTCAAATATCATTTTCATTTCCTCCAATAGAGACGATTATCATGCCCACTCGCGGCTCTGAGGCTTATTGCTCGGCTGCTGGCGGTCGTAGGAAACGACCACGCGGCGGTTGGGCTCAGCTCCGGTAGAGCTGGTTGTTACGCCTTCATAGTTCTGAAGTGCGGTGTGGATAATGTGGCGTTCGTAAGAATTCATGGGTTCGAGAGCCATGCTGCGCTTATACTTGATAACCTTTGCAGCCATTTTTTCTGCAAGACGCACAAGGGATTCCTCGCGCTTTGCGCGGTAGCTCTCAGCGTCAACGGAAATGTGCATATGCTTTTCGTTGCCGCGATTGATTACATAGTTGGTAAGGTGCTGAATTGCATCGAGAGTTTCGCCGCGGCGTCCGATGACTGCGCCCATGTTGGGACCGGAGAGATTTACGGTAACGCCCTTGCCATCGCGGGGGCTTATCTCTATATCAGCCTCGGTTCCCATACGCTCAAGAAGTCCGCTGAGGAAGCTTCTGATTTCTGCGTACTGAGCGCTTTCGCCGGCAGGTGCTGCCTTTGCAGCAGTTTTCTCAGCCACAGGAGCTACTGCCTCTTCAGGCTCATCCGGTGCTTCATATTCGACGCGTACAACCGCGGGAGTTGCTCCTATGCCCAGAAAGCCGGACTTTGCGCGTTCAATAACCTGAACGGAAACGTCATCGCGCTCCATGCCAAGCTCTTCCAGAGCAGCGGCAATTGCCTCTTCCTCGGTACGGCCGGTTTTTTCCAAAGACTTAATCATAATTAGGCTTCTCCTTCAGGCATATCCTCGGCTGCGTTTTCTGCAACTGCAGTACCAAAGCGGTCGGGGTCATAAGCACGGCCTCTTGCATAGCGACGGTTGCCGACCTGAGATGCGGGAGCTTCCTGCTCGCTTATGCCAAGGCGCTCGCGGCGAGCTGCCTTCTCAGCCTTTTCTACGGCTGCGCGGCGCTCTTCGCTTTCCTGCTTCTGCTGTGCCTGTAACTTCTTTTTACTGGTGTTGGTATTGCGCTCAGTTGCGCCTTCCTTGCGGAGGCGTTCTGTTTCTTCGCGCTTTCTTTCAATTTCGCGTTCTTTTTCCTTTTCGCGGTTAATGCGCTCAGCATCCTCAAGATCAAGCTGCTTCTTGTAGAGCTTGGTGAGGGTGTAGTCACGGGCCATACCGAAAACGCTGTTTGCGATCCAGTAAATACCCAGTGCTGCGGGCATTACGAAGCAAATCCAGACGGACATGAGAGGCATTACGATATTCATGCTCTGCATGGATGCCGCTGCCGCACCTGCCTGAGGCGGGTTTGCCATATTGCTTATCTTCATGGACAGCCATGAAAGGAAAGCGGATATGAAAGGAATTAAGAACAGTCCCAGTGCGGGCAGAGCAACGCTCATGTTGCTCCAGTCAAAGTCCCAGATTTTCCAGCTGGGAATTGTGCCGAGGTTCATGCCGAGGAAGCTGTAGTCAATGTTCATCAGCTTGTCAGCAAAATCGCTGAGTGCGTTTATTGCCGCATCCCAGTTGTTATGCAGTGCATTGGTAACACGAATCTCGTCGTAGGTCTTCTGTGCGCTGGCAACGAAGCCTGCATTTTCTGCCGCCCACTCGGTAATCTTCAGAACAGCTTCCTTGCCGAGGCCCATCATGCGGCTAAGAGGCATACGGATAACGCTGTACAGTGCGATAAGAATGGGGAACGGAATCAGAGACCAAAGGCAGCCTGACATGGGGCTGATGCCCTCTTCACGGTAGAGCTTCATTGTCTCTTCCTGAAGCTTCTGCTGGTTGCCTTCATGCTTTCTCTGCAGCTCCTGAAGTCTGGGCTGCAGACGGGTTGTGCGCATCATGCTCTTTTTGCTCTTTGCCATAAACGGCAGAAGAACAACGTTGACCACGAGCGCAAAAAGGATTACGGACACGCCATAGTTGCCGGTCCAGTTATAGAAGAACCTGAGCAGCTTGGCAAATGGCCATACAATGATATCCCATAATGACATAAAGTTTTCTCCTTCACCCCGTGTCACGGCACAGGGTCGTAAAAATCATGCTCACCAAAGTGAAAGGGATGACACCTCAGCAAGCGTTTGAGCGATAGCCAACTACCCTTCAAAGCTCCGTATTTTTCCAGAGCTTCAATAGCATATTGTGAGCAGGTCGGAATAAATCTGCAGCTTGGCGGCCGCATGGGAGAAATATTTTTCTGATAAAAGCGCACAAGGGCAATAAGGAATTTTTTCATTCCTTCTCCTCCCTCATCAGCTTAAGCTCTCTGCACGCACGAAGAAAGGCCTTTTCCATAGAGGAATAATCGGCATCCACACATTTGGCTCTGGCAACAATGACAATGTCAACGTTGTCGATAAGCTTGGGAGAATTGAGACGGTAAATCTCTCTGAGGCGGCGGCGAATTCTGTTTCGCGTCACTGCCTTTCCCAGCTTTGTGGAAACCGTATAGCCAACACGGCGGGTATTCCTGCCGGTCTTCATGCAATAAACAACCATATAGGGAGTCACGGCGGTTTTACCTTTACTGTAAAGCCGTCGGAATTCATAGTTCTTTTTCAGTGTTACCCTGAAATCCAATGAAATTCACCCCAAAAGTCAAAAACTGCAGAAACACCTAAAGGGCGGATTGAACCCGCCCTAAAAAATATTTCATTTATCCGCTGTGCTCAAAATAAGCTATCAGGCGCTGAGCTTTGCTCTGCCCTTTGCTCTGCGGCGAGCGGGGACCTTGCGGCCGTTAGCGGTGGCCATTCTCTTGCGGAAGCCGTGCTCTTTCTTGCGCTGGCGCTTCTTAGGCTGGTAGGTACGAAGCATAATCTACTGCACTCCTTTCAAGCTTAATACTCAACATCGGGCAAGCCCGAAGTAGTTGACAAAAAATCATCCGACACTCTTTTATGAGCATCGGATGATTATTATATACTATACAATGATGAGATGTCAACCAGAAATTTCAGCTCAAGTGGCCTTGGTATTGCCCTTCAAGTCCTCTCCCATGAAGTATTTATTCATAGGCTTCTTCAGCAAGGCAATTGCTGCAATGCAGATGATTGTGGAGGGGAGCATGTACCAGCCGTTGTAAAGCAGAGAGTATACGAAGGATGATGCGGTCTCAACACCGAACACAGAGCCGGTTGTGCCGCTTGCAAGGCGGTAGATTGTAACGCCGCTGACGAAATGTACTGCAAATCTTGCAACACATCCGATAAGGCTTCCCCAGATTGCGCCGTTTTTCTTGTTGTGTCCGACACCGGCAAGACCCAAAGCAGCAAAAGCGACAAGATAGTCAAGCAGTATTGACTGCCAGCCCCATGCCACGGCACCGTCCATAAACATATGAACAATACCAAACAGCAGACCGACAACGATTCCGGGAACCGTTCCCCAACGCACTGCATAAACAAGCAGTGGGAGCATTGTCAGCGAGATGCTGCCGCCCTGCGGGAGCTCGATAGCCTTTATAAGGCTGAGAACGAATGCGAGTGCAACCATGACAGCGCCTTCTGTCATTGCACGAAGCTTGAGATGGGATTTGCTTTGATTCATATTATTACCTCCTAATAAAAAAAGCCGTGCTTTGTAAAGCACGGTCATAGGAAAGCGATATGAGATTTCGTATCTGCTTCCTACGCCGGCATTACCCGGATCAGGTTCGAGGGTTTCAGGAATTCAATTCTTCCTGTCTCAGCCGGTAAAAAACCAGCACCCCTTTGCTATTGCAACTCTATTTTATTCCCATTGCGGCTTATTGTCAATATGCGCAGGCAAACGCATCAGCATTTATTATTCTCCGCCTGCGTTTCCGTTCATCGAGAACACACAGCCGCAGTATTCCTGACGGTAGAGTCCGTATTTTTCGGAGAGAATTATGGACCTGTGATTACCCTCGCGTTTTCTGAACTCGGACGGCAGCCACTTAACGCCGTACTTTGCGGCGACTTCCCTGCCTATTGCGTTAATTACGACCGCGTCCTTGCGTGATGAAACGGTAAGGGTGGTGCACATCCACTCAAAGCCGCGTTCTGCGGCAAGCCTTGCCGTTTCCTCCAAACGGATACGGAAGCATTCGACGCAGCGTGCTCCCTCTTCGGGCTCATTCTCCAGACCCTTTATGCGGGAGAAATAATCCTCACTGCGCCAGTCCTCCACCAAAAGCTCCGCGTGGGAGCCGTCTTTATCAATTGCCTCGATGAGCTGTTTTTGGGTAGCCAGTCTTTTTTCAAATTCCGCCTCGGGGTACAGATTGGGGTTATACCACAGCACTGTTACGTCAAAATACTTTGCCAGCAGCTCAATTACCGAGCTGGAGCACGGGCCGCAGCAGCTATGCAGAAGTATGCTCGGCTTATTTTCGCCGAACTCCGCAACAACCTTATCAAATTTTCTGAAAAAATTTTCCCTATTCATTCTTTTTCAAATCGCTTTTACATTGGTAATAATCGTTATTCCGGTGCCCGAATCTGAACAAAGGTGGTAATTTAGCAGATCAGCCGCTTAGTACGCTGCAGTATTCTGCAAACCCAAATCTATACATCAGGCATTTTAATGCGGACATTATATTGCCCTTTCATTTCAAAGTCAATTACAGTTCTTTTATCATTTTCAGTATTTCCGTATCCGCAGGGCAGAACTCCAGTGTGTCAATCTCGGTAGGCGTTATCCATTTTATATCGTTGTGCTCTAAAAGTTTGGGCTCGCCCTCTGCGATAGATGCGTTAAACAGAGTAAGTCGTATGGTCATGTCGGGGTATTCGTGCACAAGCTCCGTGAAAACATCACCGACCACAACCTTAACATCGAGCTCCTCGCGGCATTCGCGGACAAGTGCCTCCGCTTTTGTTTCGCCTCTTTCGACCTTGCCGCCGACAAATTCCCACAGCAGGCCGCGGGTCTTATGCGCAGGGCGCTGACACGCCATGAATCGCTCACCATCCCATATAAGCGCCGCTACAACATCTATTATTCTTTCTCCCACTTCTTGCCCTCCGAAGCTTTATCATTTATAATCATCAACGGTGATATATATGTTAAACGTTTTTCCCGAATATTACAAGACCTTCAAGTGTATAGGCGGCAAATGCCGGCACAGCTGCTGCATCGGCTGGGAGATTGACATCGATGAGGACACCCTGAAAAAGTACGATGCCACGGGCGGCGACATTGGCAAGCGCCTTGTCGAAAACATATCGCGGGAGGGCGCACCTCATTTTGCACTCGACAAAGAAGAGCGCTGCCCCTTCCTCAACGAGCGCGGACTTTGTGACCTCATACTTGAATGCGGCGAGGACATGCTCTGCGAAATCTGCACCGAGCACCCGCGCTTCCATAATTATCTGCCCGGCAGAACGGAATCGGGTATCGGTCTTTGCTGTGAGGAAGCCGCACGCTTCATTATTGACACACCCGACCCGCTTATGCTGATCTGCGAGGGAAGTCCCGACGGCTGCGACGAGCGCTCCATGTCGGTCATTCTGCTACGCGATGAGCTTCTCTATCTGGCAAATGACGCATCTGTCACATACGAAGAGCGAGTTCAGAACATTCTGACACGCTGCGATGTAAGTCTGCCCGAGCGCAGTCCGAAGCAATGGGCGGAATTCTATCTTTCTCTCGAGCGCATGGACGGGGAGTGGACAGCAATCTTGGAAAAGCTCCGCGACAGCGAAGTTTCCGAGCTCAGCTATGATCACAGGAGCGTAAACCTGCTTACTTATTTCCTCTACCGCCACATTCCCGGTGCATACGATGACGGCAACATTCAGGGGCGCGCTGCGTTTGCCGTGCTGAGCACCTATATGATAAGCATGCTCTGCGCAGTCTGCGGCGACGATGAAATATACAACATTTCCCGCCTTTATTCTGCTGAGATCGAATACTCGGATGAGAATTTAGACACTATGTTTGATATATACTGAATCGCAGCTTTGTATGTTGTTTTTTGTTGCCTCAGGTGCTAAGATAAACCCAGTTTTTCATTAGAGGTAGATTGAAATGTACGGTTTTCACAAGGCGTTTTATGGGACAATGCGATGCCTCATAACACCGTATTTTAAAACTATCGGGCGCTATGAATACAAGAAATTCACACCCAAAAGCGATACTTATCTTGTTCTTACAAACCACAACACCAACTGGGACTTTTTCCTTTTCGGTCTGTGTCTCAGAAAGCACATGTACTTTGTCGCCAGCGAGCATATTTTCCGTCAGGGCTTCACAAGCTTTCTGATCAAAACGCTGGCTGACCCCATCCCCCGCAAAAAGGGCGCAAGCAGCGATGATACCGTACGCATGATCAAAGAGCGCCTTGCTGACGGTAAAAATGTCTGCATGATGGCAGAGGGCAACCGCTCCTTCAGCGGCGAAACGGGCTTCATATCCCCCGCAACCGCAAAGCTCGTTAAGGAAAGCGGAGTCGGACTTATAACTCTCGCGCTCCACGGCGGATATTTCGTAAATCCCCGCTGGTCAAACGAAAAGCGAAGAGGGCCCATGTCGGGCGAAGTTAAACGCGAATACACGGCCGAGGAGCTTGCTTCAATGAGCGAGTCCGAAGTCTATGAGGCTATATGCCGCGACTTATATGTGAACGCATACGAGGATCAGGAGAAAAAGCCGCGCAGATATAAATGCAGGCATCCCGCGGAGCATCTTGAAACAGCGCTGTTTCTCTGCCCCGAGTGTCACAGCTTTTCCACGCTTGAAAGCCATGGCGATGAATTCAGTTGCCGCCGATGCGGTATGAAGCTCAGGTTTGACGATTACGGATATTTTGAAAGCCTCACGGATAAGCCCGCAAGGTTCAAAACCGTTCTGGACTGGGACAAATGGCAGCAGAGCTATCTCCACGAATACCTGCCCATGCACAAGGGCGATATTGACACTCCCCTGTTTTCCGATGAATCCGTTCGTCTTGCTTCAATTCAGGCAGGCCACGGAACAACGCC
>JAZLGD010000023.1:0-3302 GCA_045616105.1 Oscillospiraceae bacterium
ACTTTACAAAATCGTTGCCGCTGCCGCAGGGGTAACAGGTTACGGAAACATTCTCTGCGCCTACTGCGCCGGAGAATACGCCGTTTATGGTGCCGTCGCCGCCGCAGGCGATGAAGCGCATGGCTTCGCCCCTGTGCTCGGCGCAATGGCTGCGGACAAAGTCCTCAGCATCGGTCTCGGATTTGGTGACATAGACAAGGCAATCGTCTTTCTGAGGAAGAGTTTCCACTGCACTGCGGATGGTCTCTTCCGCACTGCCTGCACCCGCAACGGGGTTTACAACAAATATGTATTTCATGTTTTCCTCCTATATATTCAGTGTTTGTAGTACGTACAATATAGCACAGGAAAAAACGGATTACTACACGAATGTTAAATAATACCCACATAAGGCCAATTTTGTATAGATTGTGTTTTTCACAATTCTATGTTAGAATCATTACATAATAAAATGGAGGATGATTTATGAAATTTGCTTTTCTGGCAGTTTTCGTCGTATCGAGTGTGATCCACCTTTATGCAAGCTTTAAAAGCAACAAACCACTGAGAAACAAAACCAAACCCATTATTCTGCTCGGCCTTCTCGGCTGGTATATCTGCTGCGAGGAGAATCCGCAGAGCATAGTCATTGCGGCAATACTTACAAGCTGGCTGGGAGATGTTCTGCTGATACCCAAGGGGGTAAAGTGGTTTACCGCCGGCGGCATAAGCTTTATGGTTTCCCATTTCTGCTTTATGCTGGCCTATCTTCCGCAGATTTCTTTTGCATCCATTCAGCTGTGGATAATTATTGCCGCTGCGGCAGCATACTTCGCCGCGGTGAGCTTTGTGTTCAGGGGACTTAAGCCCCATCTGCCGAAGCCGCTGTTCTATCCGATGTTCCTTTATCTTCTGATAAACGGCTCCATGAACTGCTTTGCGTTTTTCCGGATGGTATCCACACCCTGCGCGGCAACAATCATAAGCTTCATAGGCGCAGTGATGTTCTTCATTTCCGATTCTACGCTCTTCTATGTGCGCTTCAAGAAGGACACAGTTTTCAAAAACCACTTCATCGTTATGCTCACCTATATCATTGCAGAGTTTATGATAGTTCAGGGACTCATAATGCCGGCGTAATTACAGATAATAAACTCCCCTGCCTGTAAAGGGCCGGGGAGTTAAATATTAAACTCCGCGGAGGACATAGTATGTTTTACTTTTTAATCGCACCTGTTCTGATGTACAACTGGTTTCTTATTCTTGCGGCGGTCGTTCCCGCGATCTTTCTTATGATTAAGGTCTATCGCGCCGACAGACTCGAGGCCGAAAATCCCGCATTCCTGCGCCGCCTTGTTTTGGGCGGTGTTATAGCCACGCTTATTGCCATGGTTATCGAGAGAGTGGGAAGCGCGCTTCTTGCCGCATCCGTTCCCGTGAACAGTACGGCATACAATGTCATCCTGTATTTCGTCATAGTCGGCTTTGCCGAAGAGGGCGCGAAATACTTCATGCTGAAAAAATGGTCATGGAATTCCGCAGAATTCAACTGCCAGTATGACGCGGTAGTATATGCCGTTTTCGTATCTCTCGGCTTTGCGCTCTGGGAAAATATCAGCTATGTAACCCATTTCGGCTTCGGCGCCGCACTTGTGCGCGCGGTGACGGCTGTGCCGGGACACACCTGCTTCGGCGTGTTTATGGGCGCATTTTACGGCCTTGCACGAGGCTACGCTTATCTGGGCGAGAACGGAAAATCCAAGCTGTTCAGAGTCCTTGCCGTTATAATACCGGCTGCTATTCACGGCGCATATGACTATATCGCATCAACACAGGAAAGCGGCGGCACGTTCGCATTCCTTGCATTTATCCTTATCCTGTTCACCGCATCGTTCGTAATGGTCAACAATCTTTCCAAGAACGACAAATACTTCAACATGAACAGGCAAAATTTTACTTTTTAAACTAAAGAATCTCCGCATTTTAAAGTTATTTTTGTTGACAGTCCACAAAGTGTGTGATAATATTAACAAAAAATGCAGGAGGTTGGTTTAAATGAAAAAAATTCTGGCCCTGATTATGGCCGTTCTCATGATGGCGGCATGCGTTCCCGCAGCTTTTGCACAGACTCAGGATGAACCCTGGGGCAATTGCAAGTACACGGAAAAGACATACAGCGTAAAGCAGTATTCCGTTCCCGACACCGAGGCAATAAACTTCGTCAAGAACCTCAAGATAGGCGTCAATCTGGGTAATACCTTTGATGCTTATGATGAAAACCTCGCAGATGAGATGGATTACGAAACGGTATGGGTCGGCGTTAAGACAACTCCTGAGCTGATTGCGAAAATCAAGGAAGCGGGCTTTAATACAATCCGCATTCCCGTTTCGTGGCATAACCACCTTGTTGACGGAAATTACACCATCAGCCAGCAGTGGCTCGACCGTGTAAATGAAGTTGTCGACTACTGCATCGCAGAGGATATGTATGTAATCCTTAACATCCACCATGATGACGGAAAGTCACTTATTTATCCCTCCTGCTCAAAGTCTGCTCAGTCCGTAAACTACATCACCGCAATCTGGAGCCAGCTTGCAGAGAGATTCAAAGACTATGACGAGCACCTCATCTTTGAGAGCATGAACGAGCCCCGTCTGGTCGGCAGCCTCTATGAGTGGAATCTGCTGGCAGCAAGCCCGTCCTGCATCGAGGCGGTAAAGCAGCTCAACACCTACAACCAGACCTTCGTTAATGTTGTAAGAGCTTCCGGCGGAAATAACGAGACCCGTTACCTGCTCTGCCCGGGCTATGACGCATCCGTTGACGGCGCAACCAATTCAAACTACAAGCTTCCCACTGACCCCATTGCAAACGATCACCACATCATCGTTGCAGTCCATGCTTATACTCCCAACAGCTTCGCAATGCTGTCCGCCGGCTTCAGCCGCTGGTCCAGCAAGAATCTTATCGACAAGCAGTCTGTAACAAGCTTCATGGATAAGATTTATAACAAGTATGTTGCAAAGGGCATTCCCGTACTCATTGACGAGTTCGGCGCAAGAGAGAAGAGCGGCAACACCGATTGCCGTGCCGACTTTGCAGGCTTCTATGTTGCCAATGCCCGCGCACGCGGCATGAGCTGCCTCTGGTGGGATAACAACATCATGTCGGGCGATGGCGAACGCTTCGGCCTGCTTGACCGCGCAAGCCTCCAGTGGGTATATCCCGACATCGTAAGAGCACTGATTCACAATTCATAACTTTATAAATAATAAAAAAGAGTGCTTTATATAAGCAATCTTTTTTATTTGCTTTTATTCGG
>JAZLGD010000024.1:0-3461 GCA_045616105.1 Oscillospiraceae bacterium
ACTTTGCCGACTGCGTGCTGAAGGCCGTTAACCTCGGACACGACACCGATACCACCGCCGCCGTTGCAGGCTCCATCGCCGGCGCATACTACGGCATGGAAGACATTCCGACCGAATGGCTCGACTGCATTGCAAGAAAAGAGTGGATTGCGGAACTGATAGAAAAGTTTGAAGAATCTGTTCCCCGTAATATATGGTAAGCAAAATCCGCCCTTTGGGGCTGAGGATATGATATACTCTTATAAATGAAGACACTAAACGAAAAATTAAGGAAAACAATCGAATATCTGTGTGTCATTGCAACAGTTTTCTTAATGGTGCTTGCCTCCGAGCTGCTCGGCGAAAAGGAAATCATATTCCCCGAAATTGCGGCTCTTGCTATACCACACTGAGGTCGCACTCGGCATCACAATTCTCGCCCTTGCGGCAGATATTTGGGTAAAAAATTCTCATTCAGGAGTGACCGAATAATGGATAAGAATGAAATAAGAGAGCATTGCGCTGCTCTGTTTGAGCAGACTCCCGGAAACATTCTGCGCACCACGGACAAGATAGCCCGAAAGTATGTCGGCACGGCGATGTTCGATGCGCCGCTTGTGGGCTTCGGTGCCGCCGACGATGCGCTGTTCGAGCGTTTCAAGTCGACGGATGTCATAGGTCCCTGGCATATGAGTCCGCAGGAGTGGCAGCCCGGCGCAAAGGCAATTGTATCGCTGTTTTTCCCGATGAGCGAGGCGGTGCTTGAGAGCAACCGTGCCGCCAGGGGAAAAGCCTCCAAGCTTTGGGTCTATGCCCGCTTTGAGGGGCAGGATTTTATTAACGCCTACACCGAGGAACTGTGCAAATGGTTTCGTGAGCAGGGCTTTGAGGCCTGCGCCCCGTGTATCGACCCTCGCTTTCAGAGGGTATTGGCAGGCAAGGGCATCGACGGTTACCCCGAAATGAACCTCAAGACCTTCGGCAGCCGCTGGTCCGAGCGACACGCAGCCTACGTCTGCGGACTCGGCACCTTTGGTCTGTCCAAGGGACTTATCACCGAGCGCGGAATGGCAGGCCGCTTTACCAGCGTAATCGTGACCGCTCCGCTTGAGGCGGATGTGCGGCCCTATACCGAGGTCTATGAATACTGCATCAACTGCGGGGCATGCGCACGCCGCTGCCCGATGTACGCCATTGATTTGAAGAGAGGCAAGGACCACATTAAATGCGGCTTGTATCAGAAGATTGCCGGCGTTATCCACTACCCCCGCTATGGCTGCGGTCTGTGCCAGACGAAGGTCCCCTGCGAGCATTGCATCCCGCCGAAAAGAAAAACGGTTTGATTATCAGCACTTCGGGTATTTTCAATTCTATATAAACAAAAACACGGTCTCACAGAGACCGTGTTTTTCTTTTTCAATTTATCAGGGGTTTTCCACTCTGGCGAGGAAGAACTCTCGCTTATCCTGCGTGTCAAGCACGCGGACGGGCTTTGTCTGATGCTCAAGGCCGCCGTCTTTAAGCTTGAAGCGTGTATATTCGGCGTGGCTGCCGGGCTTTGAAATATACAGCTTGAGGGGTGCAAGAGTATTGCTTTCAATGTAGTCGGCGTAAATCATATTTACATACTCAAGCTTTTCCTCCAAAAGCTTTTCATATTCGGGAATCTTATCGTTGGGAACGGGCTGCTCCGGCTCAAGCAGAAGCACATAGCGGGGCGGAGTTGCATTGGTGTCGCCGTAGATGGCGAAGTTTGAAAGGCTGACTCCCGTGTCCTCGCAGAAGCTCTCTATCATCCAGTTGACCATATCCTCTGTCGTTTTCTCGCAGGTCAGGCGTATCATCTCGCTCTTGCGGTAAGCGCACTGAACCATGGGCATCTCGTGATAATATCCCATCACTCGCAGAACATCGTTCATGCGGTAGCGGTAAAGACCCGCCTTGTTGGTGATGATAACCTCGTATTCCTTGCCGACCTCAAGCTCGGAAACGTCCAGAGTTTCGGTTGTGCCCTCGGGTGCGTCGATGGGAATAAACTCATAGTAGCAGGAGTCGGGAATCAGAACAAATGCCTGCTCCTCTGACTGCCTTGTGCAGCCGAGCAGCGACTCGGATGCGCCGTACTGCATGAAGTCGATGAACACATCCTCGCCTGCAAGCGCACGCATTTTTGTGGTGTAGGGAGAGAAGTTATTGCTGCCGACAGCACCAATCCAGCTCATTCTCGGCCAGATTTTGGGGATAATCGGGTTTACGAAGCCCTGCTGTGCGATTGCACGAAGCTGTGCGGCACGCTTGGGGTCGGGGCTGAGCTTTGCTTCGAGGGCCTTGCGGGTCTCGGGTCCGAGCTGAATACTCGGGTCGATGCAGCCCTGCTCAATGTCCCTGCAAAGCAGCTCCCAGTTCATTTTGGCGTAGTTTATAAGCTCCACCAGATAAACCATGAAGTTTCCGACCATGAACACCATGTCGGGGTCCATCAGCGCATAGCGAATCTGCAGATACTTCATATCGCATTCCTCTGTCGGGAAGAGGACCTCCTCGGGAGAGGTGAGGAAGTATTTCAGAAACTGCTTCTGCGATTCGACTGCGGCGCAGGAAATCCAGCCCTTGCGGATGCCCTGCTTGGTGAGTGTGCTCTTGACGACCATTGTGTTGAGTCCTCTGCCGCGGGGGAAGCCCTTGCCGTACTTTTTCTTGTGGTAGGCCTCGGTGCAGGCAAACAGACGGGTTGCCGCATAGGTTGCGTAGCAGTCTATCTCCTCCTGCGTTACGGGGAAGTCCTTCGGTCTGCCGCAGGAGCCGGAGCTCATTGCGTAAAACACTATCGGTGTGTTTGTAAGAAGTCCCGTTTCGCCGTCGTTCTTCATTCTGTCGATATCGTCGGCATAATCCTCAAAGGCGGAAAGCGGAACCGTCTTTTTGTAATCCTCGATGGATTTTATATCCTCAAAGTGATACTTTTTGCCGTATACTGTGTCCTTACTGTCCTGCAGCACTCTGAAGAGAGTTTCCTCATTAAGGCTCTTGCCTCTTTTTACGTTCTCCTCCAGCTGCTTCAGGTTCTTATTGCCTCTGCTTATCAGGATCTGCAATACAACGCGATTTAGAAGCTTGTCAAACATAGCCGAATATCCTTTCAATTGCTTATACTTTTTCCTTGAACCGGCAATCTCATAGCCGATTTTCTGATTTGGGCATATTTATTTCAGCTTTTTTAATTATAATATTTTAAATAAATTTTTTCAAGCTTTTATAACGACAAATACAGCATTTTGTTCGCTTTCAAAAAAATTATTCTAATATTTAGTGGAAATATTTCGCCTGATACTGTATAATGGCACTACTATAATAGCGCTTTATCAACACATATGGAAAAAGAGAGGATTATTTTAAATGCAATCAAGAGAAAAAGTCGGCAGCAGACTCGGATTTATTTTCCTATCTGCAGGCTGCGCAATAGGCTGCGGCAACGTATGGAA
>JAZLGD010000025.1:0-3602 GCA_045616105.1 Oscillospiraceae bacterium
CCCATAAATGCAAAGTCAAGAATTGCATTCAGCGTATAGAAAACTGCGCTGAAAATGATAACGCCGAGAACATCAACCGTAAGATATGCAAGTGCGGTGCGCTTGCCCTCTGTTCCCGAGCCAAGAGCTGACAGAAGGACAGGCACGGCTGCGCCGATTGCAATACCCATAATGAGCGGCAAAGCAATGCTGAAGCTGATTGCGCCCGTTACGGAAAGAGCCTGAACTATACCGACAGCAGCGGATGCGCTCTGCAAAACGCTGGTAAACAGAATACCTGCCAGGATACCGAGAAGAGGATTTGAAAAGCTGGTGATCATGCTTACAAAGCTCTCGTTGGTTCTGAGCACTGAAACCGCCCCGCTCATAGCCTGCATACCGTACATCAGTATTGCAAAGCCGAGAAGTATGTCGCCGACATGACGGCGGCTTCTCTTTTTGGAGAACATATGCAAAACCGCACCTATAATGGCAACTACGGATGCAAGTATCTCGGTTGAGAACAGGCTGAGAATGCCGCTTGCGCTTTCTCCGAGGCTGGACAGACAGATAATCCAGCCCGTAATGCTGGTACCGATTATGGCACCCATGACAACGCCGATTGCCTGTCTGGGCTTCATCATATCTGAATTTACAAAGCCGACAACCATAACCGAGGTTGCCGAGGATGACTGTATTACCGCCGTTACACTTGTGCCTAAAAGGATTCCTCTTATAGGCGTGCTGGAAAGGCGGTAGAGAACAAGCTCCAGCTTATTGCCCGCAACCTTTTTCAGGCTGTCACCCATGAGCGACATGCCGAACAGGAACAGCGCAACACCGCCGAGAAGCTTCAGGATATTTTCAACACCCATATATTTTTCTCCCATGTAAGCTTAGTTTTATTATTTTCCCAAAAAATATTATCATTCGTTGTGACTGCTGTAAATCGTTTTTTTGCCGCCAAAAACAATTTTGGCATGTATAACAAAAAGGCCATCAGTGTGACAGCCTTTTTTGAAAAACATTATTCTATTACCTGATAATAAGAAATGCCGCGGCGCTTGTGCTCGCTGCGCTTGTGGAAGCGGTTAATAATCTTAAGATCGTGGTCGTTTGCCTCGCCTGTCTGGAGATAGTTATCAATTGCGGCATAGCTTACGCCCATTTCCTCCTCGTCGGTCTGTCCGTCAAAAAGGCCTGCAGAAGGTGCCTTGTTAATAATGCTTGCGGGCGCTGTGAGCCATTTCAGGAACTCAATAACTTCGGTCGCGGTAAGGTCGGAGATGGGGTTGAAGTCACATGCTCCGTCGCCCCACTTGGTGTAGTAGCCCATATACTGCTCGCTTCGGTTGCCTGTTCCCGCAACAAGGCGGTATTCGCTTGCTGCAACAGCATAAAGGGTTGTCATACGCAGGCGGGGTGCAATATTGGTGACCGCAGCATTGGTGAGAGTGGTTATCTCGGAAAGGCGGTCAATCTCTGCCTGACGAACATCGGTAATGTCGATAACTCTGGTTTCAATGCCGAAGTGCTCTGCAAGCTCCTTGCCGTCCTTCATATCCATATCAAAATTGCGCTTGGATGCGCAGGGCATTATAATGCCGACGGTATTTTCGCATGCGAACTTGCAAAGAATGCCGACAAGGGCTGAATCCTTACCGCCGGAGTTTCCGAACACGATACCGTCCACCCCGCTGTCCTCAACCAGCTTTCTTATATATGCAACTCTGTTTTTGAACTCTTCGTTGTAATCTCTGGACATTGTTTCAAATTTCCTTTCCGTGTATTGATTTACATTAATTTAATATTATAACAGCCGTTTTGCTATGTCAACCTGTAAAAACGGCTCAATTATTGCCTATAATTTTACGAAACTGTTAAACATAGCCCCGAAAACGGTCATTTGCTTGATTTTTTTAAAGTTTTATGTTAACATAAGATCAATGATTTTCTGCCAAGGAGAAACATATGAAAAAGAGTATATCATTGGCGCTCGTCATAATTATGGTTGTAACTCTTCTTCCGTTAGCTTCCTTTGCCGAAGGCAGCAGCAACATGAGAGCCAGCGAGGAAATTATCTCGATAATAAAATCCTTCGAGGGCTTCAGAGCTACAGCATACAGAGCCACACCGGGCGAGGAATTCCTCACCATCGGCTACGGCCATTATGGCGCAGATGTCAAGGAAGACATGACTATAACCGAGGCTGAGGCTGACGCACTTTTGCGCAGCGACATGGCTGAATACGAATACGCTGTAAACAGCTTCTTCAACCGTCACAACCTCAAGTATTCCCAGCAGGTATTTGACGCAGTTCTGAGTCTTACATACAACATCGGCACATCATGGATGAACGCGAACAACTACCGTATAAGAAACTATCTTATTAACGGGCTGGACAAATACGATGACATTGAGATTGCCGATTCAATGGGTGTCATCTGTTCCGCAGGCGGCACTATCTATCCGGGACTTATAAACCGCAGGATCAAGGAAACCCGCATAATGCTCTACGGTGATTATACGGGCACCAGCTCTCCCGATTTTGTATATCTCATCCTGAACGCAAACGGCGGCACTCTGAACACCGGCAACCGCGTTGTTATCTACTCCAAAGGTGAGATTTACGGTTCTCTGCCCGGTGCATACAAGGACGGCAGCGTTCTCAACTGCTGGCAGACCGCAAGCGGTGTCACCATAAAGAGCACAGATGTTGCAAGAGACAGCCTCAGTGTCAAAGCAATATGGAAAAGCGGCACTCCGAAGGAGTTCCAGCTTACCGTTAACGGCGGCACGGGTACAGGCAAATACGCTCAGGGCGAAACCGTTAAGATAGCCCCCACCGGCAGCGACTTCCTCGCATGGCGAAGCGGTGATGTTAAAATCTTAAGCGACGGCGGCACCTACTCCCTTAAGATGCCCGCCAGCAACCTTACCATAACAACGATTTCCAATTATGACTGTGCCGGTAAGTTCTGCCCCGCTAAGAACTTTAAGGACATCGGCGCTGACTACTGGTCCCACGATGCAATAGATTTTGTCTTTGAAAACGATCTCTTCAAGGGCTATTCCGACACAGCATTCAAGCCTACCGTAACCATGAGCCGCGGTATGCTGGTAACAGTTCTTTACCGTCTGAACGGTTCCCCCTCTGTCAATGGGTATGACGATCCCTTCTCCGATGTAAGCTCTGACAGTCCCTATCACGACGCAATACTCTGGGGCTATCACAACTGCATCGCAAACGGCTTTACCGACAGCTCGTTCCATCCCAATGACACTTTGAAGCGTGAGCAGCTCGCAACATTCCTGATCCGCTACGCAAACTACATGGGCTACAACACATCCAAGTATGCCAATATAAGCAACTACTCCGATGCAAATCTCATCAACGATTACGCTGACGAGGCAATCTGCTGGGCAGTCGGAAGCGGCATTATAAACGGCACCTCAGCAACAACACTGAGCCCCCAGTCCGGCGCAACCCGCGCACAGGTCGCAACAATGGTAATGCGTTTTGTTAAGAACGTAGTTGCCGGAGCAATAGTTCAGGAACTCAAATAATAACAATAAAAAAACCACCGCCTGTTGAACTGCTCTCCGTCAAGAGGACAATGAAA
>JAZLGD010000026.1:0-7993 GCA_045616105.1 Oscillospiraceae bacterium
TCGCCTTCCTCGCCGATTGCAATCTTGATCTCGTCGGTAATGAATTTTATATATCCGTCCGGATCATGGTTGATTGCCGCGTCAACCGCTCCGCAGTGGTTGTGTCCCAATACGAGAATCAGCTTGCAGCCTAAATGCTCGGCAGCGTATTCAATACTGCCCAGCTGGTGATTATCTATTACATTGCCCGCAACTCTGATTACGAAGAGATCGCCGATTCCTGCATTGAAAATGCTCTCGGGAATGACTCGGGAATCGGAGCAGGTAATTACAATTGCATAGGGCTTCTGTCCCTCTGCGCATGTTCTTAGTCTGCTGACAAGGGAGATATCTCCCGAGCTTGTATCAGACTTCTGATAAACCTTATTACCCTCCAGAAGCTTATTCAGGGCTTCTTCTGCTTTTAACATTTGTATCACCTCGTATATTTTTCAAGGCCGCTGTTACGGCTGCTGCATTGCAGACTGCACTTCTACGGGTGTTTCCGAGAAGCTGCAGTTTTCTTTGAATGAAATAGTCTTTAGCACATCGGGAACTGCATCAAACATTTCGTTATACTCCGAGGCAGCTTCGTCTGAAAACTGCACATCGGTAGGATAGATTACAATAGCGTTAAACGCGCCTGCTTCCTGCGTATCTATGCTGCCTAAAAGCTCATACGAGGGATAATCCGTATAATCATCCTGCTCGCTCAGCAGCACAACGGAGAACAGCCAGCCGCCACTTTCCCCGTAATTTGCTTTATCGTAAAAGCTAAGGGAATAGTCGATGTTCTCGCCTTCGTTAACTTCATAGATGCAATTCTCGCGCCATGACTCGGGAATTTTTATGGTGTAATACTCGGTATCTATAAGCGTGTCCTGTTCGTCCCTGACCTCGGGCGCAGGAGCTGCCTCGGGTGTAGGAGTTACCTCATTCGTTACGGCCACAGGCGGCTCAGACTCGCCCGGACTCGTTTCCTTTGCGCAGCCTGCCAGACTGATGATGAGGCAAAGTGCCATAACCCAGTATATAAATTTTTTCATTTCAGTTCCTCCGCTTCAGCTGTACCAAAACCGATTTTAACTCTGCCCGCATTATACCACAGATTGGCAAAATGGAACACTTTTTTATAAGTCGGCAAATGCAAAAAGATTCAGGGAACATACCAAAACGGATATGTTCCCTGAAACACTGTTAATATTTATTATTCAGCCTCAGCAAGCTTTTTGCGATCTTCTTTATAGAGCATAAGGAGAAGAAGGCCGACTACATTTACCGCCACGAGGAACAGATACATATTGTGGTAGCCGCTGTTTATTGTGCTCTGATATACGTTCTCGATATCCTCGCTGCTGTCGTCAATGGCCTTGAGATAGTCCGCTCTGGACTGCTCAAAAATTTCGGGCATCTGGTCGCGTATTTCCGCCATGAGAGTGCGTGCTCTTACCATAAGCGCCTGCTGATTTCTCGCTGACTGTGCCGCGCCGCGAAGCTCATCCTGTCCTGCGGACATCTGCGCAAGCGCATCCTGCATTTCGGCGCGCTTTGCCTTGGTGTCCTCAATCTTCTGGGCAAGCTCTGCGCGGGCTGCTTTGAGCTCGTTGAGCTTCTGGGGAAGCTTTGCGATGTCGGCAATAGACATATTTCCGCTCATGCCCTCGGGAGCGCCGGACATATCCATGCTTGAGAGCCTTTTAACGCCACCTATGACATCGCCTGAGAGTATCTGCTCCATTGCGCCGATGACCTCATCCTGCTGAGCAAGACCTGTTTCCATGCCGGCGATACCCTGACTTACTCCGTCAATACCCGCCTGAAGCTCAGCCTTTGCACCATCCATTTCGGAAATGCCGGATTCCATTCCGCTTATGCCCTGACCGATACCGTCGATACCCTCTCCGATGCCGTCAATGCCCTGATTGATGCCGTCCTGAGCCTTGACGACAACCCCGGGAATTACTTCGTCGAATATGTAGTTTGTCATGTTCTTGGTTTCGCCGACGATGGTGGTGACATCGGCATTCTGCAGACCCTTGAGAAGCTCATCGGGAAGCTCCATTCCCTCGCCTTCCATATTGGACATATCCATGCTCATGCCGCTCATGTTCATATTGTCCATCTGAGCCAGCATTTCCTGCATATCGGGATTATCCGCATTCGCGTCCCTGAGCTGCTGAATGATGCTGTCAAGCTCTGCCTGCTGCTCGATTGCGGGTGTGGGTATCTCGGGAAGAGCGCCCATAAGCTCGCCCTGCATGCCTGATGCGGCGTGGACGATGAAGCCTACCATGATGGCAGGAGCGACGGCGGTGCCGATAGAGCGCACCAGAGAAAGGGTTGCGAGGGCTGAGTTAGACTCCTCGTCGCTTGTATTCTGCAGCATCATGTAGTTAAGGGGCGTGCCCATGGTAAGGCCGAGGCCGAAGCCGATGATGACCAGAGAAATGATGACGTTCAGAAGATTTACAAATTTTACGGCTATAAACGCAAGATACAGGCATCCGATAATGGTGATGATGAAGCCTGCCGCCATAACGGGCTTTGCGCCGCGCTTATCTATAAGCTTGCCGGACATCATGGAAGAGCCGCCGGCGCAGAAGCCGAGGATTACGACGAAATAGCCGCCGCTGCCCGATGCCATCTTGAGGCAGTTCTCGGAAAACTGGGGAATGAATATCATGCCCATCATGGAGCAGCCGACAACAATGCCCAGCACAAGAGTGACCATTATCTGACGGTTGCTTGCATATTCGATATGGAATATGGGATCCTCCGCCTTGCGCTCAACCCTGACAAAAACGGGAATGAGCAGTGCGGAAACCAGAATAAAGGGCCATACCTTCAGAGAAGTGAAGGATGAGATGAAATTGAAGAAATCCAGATTCTTAAGGCCGTACAGCAAAGAGAGTATGATAAGCGTCATAAGCAGCGTGCCCAGCTTATCGGTGGCCTTGATTTCATCTGCGCGGTTGTTGGGCAGAACGATTATGCCCGATACAACGATGATGACGCAGATGGGTATGTTAATGAGGAAAATCCACTGCCAGTTATCAACGCCCGCAATATCCAGCACCGCGCTGCCCACGGATGCGCCGAGGACATTTGCAATACCGTATACCGCGCCGACAAGACCCAGCGCCATGCCGCGCTTTTCCTCGGGGAAGCTTGTGCCGAACTCGGCGGTCGCAACGGGCATGATGCCGCCTGCGCCCGATGCCTGAACAACGCGGCCAAGCATGAGAATGAGGAAGCTGTCGGCAATTGCGGAGAATGCGCAGATGAGAGAGCCCGCTCCGAACAGAGCAATGCTCAGCAGATAAACGGGCTTGCGGCCCTTCTTATCCGCAAGCTTACCCGAAATCGGGATAATTGCGGCGTATGTGAGGGTATAGATGGTAATCATCCATATACCCAGATTTGCGTCAACTCCCAGCTGATTCTGAATAATCGGGCGTGCGGGTGTGATTATACCCGTATCTATGGCGCCGATAAACAGACCGAGGAGGTAGATGATCGCAATGAGTACAAAGTTTTTCTTTTTCATGAGATCTTCCTTTTCCTGAACCTTATTTATTGCAAAGCTTTTATTGCCGATACTATATCGCCGAAGGATAAGCCGCTGTGATGGGAGCACATAATGAACAGCTTCGTATACACGGGTGCGAAGGCTGTGTCCTGTCGGGTGCGCTGCAGGACGGCTTCAATATGTTTGCACAGCTCTGCGCTGACCTCCTGCTTCCTCCCCATGATGGTCTTCCCGTCCGGATGATTGGGGGGCATGGCTTTTACATCTGCCGCAAGCCAATGGGTAAACAGGGGATTCATTGAGCTTCTGAACAGCTCATAAATCCTGTTCAGCGCTTCGACGGGCTCACTTATTCCGGAAACCTCGCTGTCTATGCTCTCCATAAGCCTGCGCCATGTATTGTCCACAAGAGCCTCCAGTATAAGCTCCTTGGATGGGTAGTAGTTATAGATTGTGGCAGGCGCAATGCCAAGCTTTTTGGCGACCGCGCGGATGCTGAAATCCTTGAAGCCCTGTTCACATAGTATTTCGTTTGCGGCATTCAAAATACTGTCCTGTAAGTTTTCAATAATCTTCGGCATGATTACCTCACAAATTTTAATGAACAGTGTTCATATTAGCACTGCCCCCTGCTTTTTTCAATAGACAAAATCAAACAGCAGTCAAAAAATGACTGCTGTCTTAGGTATATTCTTATTTTATTTATCAGATGCTTTCCGCCCATGCCTTGAGCTCTTCATCGGAGACGGCTTTGTTCATAAGTCTGCCCTCGATTATTTCCGCTCCGGGTGCGCTTTTGCGCAGTCCCTCTGCCGCCTTGCCGAAGCCGCTGCCGCCGGAGGTTGCGAACATCACAATTTTCTTACCGGAGAAATCGTATGCTTCAAGGAATGTATTAATGATTGTAGGAGCTATATACCACCAGATGGGGAAGCCGAGGAAAACGGTATCGCAATCGGCAACGGGCGCATCATCCATAACGATGGGGGGACGGTATTCCTTCTTGTGCATTTCCTTTGTAGTGCGGGAAAGAGGATTCATCCAGTTGAGGTCCTTCTTCACATAGGGCACTTCGGGTTTGATTTCATAGCTTTCCGCGCCGATTGCCTCCGCCAGCTTTTTTGCGGCAGCTGCGGTCGTGCCTGTGGCGCTGAAATATGCGACCAGTTTTTTCATCAGAATTTCTCCTTTTCTTCTTTTACGGATATTTTACGATATCGGCTGTTCAATTACAAGTCTGTATGAATGGCTCTCTAAAACAATTTGTATCTTAATCACACTTTTTCCGTATGACAACAGTAATATTATATGTATTTTGTCCCATTGACTCAGAGTGCTATAATGTAATATATTTTTTATGCGGTAAACATGTTTTCCGCTTTGGAAGCGCAGCATTCAGCGCGCACTGTTTACATATTAAAAAGCTATATTCAAGGAGGAATCTCGGTATGCAGAAGCAGGAACAGATCTATGAGGGAAAAGCCAAGAAGGTCTTTAAGACCGATGACCCTGAGCTCTTCATCGTTGATTACAAGGACGATGCAACCGCTTTTAACGGCCTGAAAAAGGGCACCATCCAGGGCAAGGGCGTTATTAACAACCAGATGAGCAACCGTCTTATGGAAATGCTCGAGAAGAAAGGCGTTCCCACTCACTTCGTCAAAGAGCTCAGTGAGCGCGAAACCCTCGTCAGAAAAGTTTCCATCGTTCCTCTCGAAGTAATAGTTCGCAATATAGCCGCAGGCTCTTTCTCCAAGCGCTACGGTGTCGATGAAGGCATCAAGTTCGACGAGCCCGTTGTTGAGTTCTCCTATAAGAACGATGATCTCGGCGATCCCCTGCTCAACACCAGCCATGCTTTAGCTCTTAAGCTTGCCACCGCAGAAGAGATCAGCACCATCAAGCAGTACGCTCTTAAGGTAAACAGCATCCTGAGAGAGTTCTGGGCAGAGTGCGGCGTAACTCTGGTCGACTTCAAGCTGGAGTTCGGCAGAACCACCGACGGAACCATCATCCTTGCCGATGAGATCAGCCCCGACACCTGCCGTCTTTGGGACATCGCCACCGGCGAAAAGCTGGACAAGGACAGATTCCGCCGTGACCTCGGAGGCGTTGAAGAGGCATACGCCGAGGTTATGAAGAGAGTGACCGAATATGAGTGCAAGTAAGTGCAATTTCAAAGAACACCACATTCACGAAGAATGTGGTGTCTTTGGCGTTTTTTCGCCTGAAACCGCTGATGTCGCCTCCCTTGCTTACTACGGTCTGTTCGCTCTTCAGCATCGCGGACAGGAAAGCGCAGGTATCGTTGTAAACGACGACGGTGTTTTCAATTGCTATCGCGATGAGGGGCTTGTAAACGATGTCTTCCCCGCTGCAAATCTGAAAAGCCTCGGAACGGGCAACATAGTTGTGGGCCATGTTCGCTATGCCACAACCGGCTCAGACCGCAAGCGCAACGCTCAGCCTATCATAATCAATCACCACAAGGGCCGCATGGCTCTGGCTCATAACGGAAATCTGACCAACTCATATGAGCTGAGAAATGAGCTGGAGATGCGCGGCTCGATTTTCCACACAACAACAGACAGCGAGGTAATCGCTTATATCATAGTGCAGGAAAGACTTCACACCCCTTCCATCGAGGAGGCCGTATATTCCGCCATGGGAAAGCTGGAGGGCGCATATTCTCTGGTAATATCATCCCCTGCAAAGCTGATTGCCGCCCGTGACCCTCACGGCTTCCGTCCACTGTGCATGGGCAAAACCGCCGACGGAAAAATTGTGTTCGCTTCCGAATCCTGCGCGCTTGATGCAATCGGCGCGGCATTTGTACGCGATGTAAAGCCCGGCGAGATCATTACCGTCAGTCAGGACGGAATTAAGACCGACGAAAGACTTTGCGGCAGCGAAACCAAGAATCTCTGCGCATTTGAATTCATTTACTTCGCCAGACCCGATTCGGTAATCGACGGAACGGCGGTAAGCGCTGCGCGTCAGAAGGCAGGCGCATTCCTCGCCGCAGAGCACCCTGTTGATGCCGACCTCGTCATCGGCGTTCCCGATTCGGGACTTGATGCCGCTTTGGGATATGCCAATGCTTCGGGAATTCCCTACGCCATCGGCTTTACCAAAAACAAATACATCGGCCGCACCTTTATCTCCCCGACGCAGGAGCAACGAGAGGTCGGCGTTAACATCAAGCTCAACCCGATTCGAAGCATAGTTGAGGGAAAGCGCATCGTTCTGATTGACGACTCTATCGTCCGCGGCACCACATGCCGTGGAATTATCGATCTTCTGCGAAAGGCAGGCGCAAAGGAAATTCATATGCGTGTAAGCGCGCCGCCCTTCATTGCCCCCTGCTATTACGGCACGGACATCGATGATGCGGAAAACCTGATTGCCAACCGCCACAGCCGGCAGGAAATCGCCGAAATAATCGGCGTGGATTCTCTGGGCTATCTCAGCATAGAGCATCTTCTGCAGATCGCTCCCTGCAGCGGAAACCTGTGTACCGCCTGCTTCGGGGGAGAATATCCGACCAAGGTTCCCGAAATCGGCGAAAAGGACAGATTTGAAACAAAGCTGAAATTCAGAACCGACAGCAAAAAGGACAAGTCCTGATAAACATTAAAACATCCCTCTGAATACGAGGGATGTTTTTTCTCTGTTTTTGTTGTAGAATATATGTTATACTCTGAAAAAACGAAAGGAATATTCAAATGATAGTTTATTATACCGGCACAGGCAACAGCCGCTATGCCGCCGAAGCACTGGCATATCATACGGGAGACGAGATATTCAACGCAACCGACGCAATGCGCGATAAGGAAACGGCAGCACTCGAATCCGAAAAGCCGTGGGTTTTTGTCAGTCCCACTTATTGCTGGCGAATTCCGAAGATATTTCAGAAATGGATAAACGAGGGAAGCTTTGTCGGCAGCAAGGATGCCTACTTCGTGATGACCTGCGGCTCCGACATCGGCAACGCGGAAAAGCACATAAAATCCTTCTGCGCGGAAAAAGGCTTTAATTACTGCGGAGTGCAGGAGGTTGTAATGCCCGAGAACTATCTTGCAATGTTCTCCGTTCCGGGCGATGAGGAGAGCGCCGCCATACGCAAGGAGGCAGACCCCGTTTTAAAATCCGCAGCCGAAAAAATCGTCGGCGGACTTCCCATCGAAAGAAAGCGCGCAGGCATCTTCGACACGATAAAATCCGGCCCCGTGAACCCCGGCTTCTATGCCCTGTGCGTAAAATCCAAGTCATTCACCGTTTCAGATGACTGTATCTCCTGCGGAAAATGCGCAAAGGACTGCCCCGTAAACGGAATAAAGCTTGAAAACGGCAAGCCTGTATGGACGGGCGACTGCACCCACTGCATGGCCTGCATCTGCGGCTGCCCCGTATCCGCCATCGAATACGGAAAAATAAGCGAAGGCAAGCCCCGCTATCAGTGTCCGCATTTCAGCGCCGAATAAA
>JAZLGD010000027.1:0-2582 GCA_045616105.1 Oscillospiraceae bacterium
CTGCCATGAATCTGAAAAAGCTGGCAAATTGGAGTTGGAATAGCTCCGACTTTTTGCATCTTTTTGAGATTTTGCTCCTAAATATGCAAAGAACCCCATCTTTTGTTTAACAAAAAACCGAGTTCTTTGACAATCTGAAAATAACGGTAATACGTCAGTATTACCGTTATTTTGTTATCTTGTCCGTTCGAAAAATCTCTCGCTCGAAACTGCTTTGCACCTGAAAAGCAGGATGTTTTTTGCAAGACAAGGCAAATTACCGCAGGAATACCGGCGTATTTCAAGGTAATTTAACGATGTTTTGCGTAAAACAGTTGCTTTTCAGGCGGTAATTCCCTATGGTGCACAGCCCAAGGGGTGCTTTTTTATTAACAGATTATTCATTGACATCAAAATTTGATTATGCAAAAATATCTAAAAACAGCGCATTATATCGAATGTCCCCCGCAGGTATCGGATGAGGCATTCATCGGTTTGCGTAATACAATGCTTACGAAAGGAAAAACGTCATGGCAAAAAACATACCACAGTATAACGGAACCCTGCGAAGCCACATGCTTGATGTTCCCAAGGTAATCTATGAGTGCAGCGGAATAACCATCTTCGGCAGGAGGATTAAATCCCTTGTATTTTCCACCGACGTTGCAATAATCAAAAACATAAACACCGACGCTGTCATAGCCGTCTACCCCTTTACTCCCCAACCCAGTATTTCTCAGGCGATAATATCCGTTGCTGATGTTCCTGTGTTCGTGGGTGTGGGCGGCGGTCTCACCTCTGGTCAGCGCTCTGTACGGCTGGCTGTTGAAGCCGAGAATCAGGGTGCTTTCGGCGTTGTTCTTAATGCACCCGTACCGCCGGATGTCATAAGCGATATCAAGAGTCACATTGACATTCCCATCGTGGCTACCATTGTTTCCGAAAAACAGGATATCGAAGAACGCATAGCCGCAGGGGCGGACATATTGAACGTGTCTGCAGCAGCTGATACGCCGAAAGTAGTAGCGGCAATACGCAGTAAATATCCCGAATTCCCCATAATAGCGACGGGCGGACCAACTGACGACAGCATACTTGAAACTATCCGCGCCGGGGCTAATGCCATAACCTACACCCCGCCCACCAACGGCGAGCTGTTTTCAAAGAGCATGAAAGAATACAGATGCAGAATATAAAAAAGCACCCTTAGGGGTGCTTTTTTATATGGGGTTATTAGCAAAATATTCGTCTATGCCGTTGGCAATGCCGATTGCAAGCTTTTCGCGGTAAGCGTCTGTTGCCATGAGCTTATCCTCGCGTTCGTTTGACATATAGCCCATCTCAACTATGGTTACGGGCATGGTTGCCCAGTTTATGCCGCACATGGTATCGGTCTCCCATATATATTCGCGGCGGCAGCCCGTACTGCTGACAAGGTTGTCGAGGATTGACTTTGACAAGGCATAGCTGCGGTCATACAGCCTTGCATTATACGGGTTCTTTTTTGTCATGCAGATGGTCATTGCTCCGTTTGCCGCGGAGCTGTCAAGTCCGTTGGCGTGGATGCGCACAAGGATGTCCGCACCGCCGTCTTCCGCAATCTTAGCGCGGTCGATATTTGAAAGATCAACATCGTTGGTAGTACGTGTCATTACCACGCGATATCCGCGCGCTTCGAGAATTTTCTGGAGCTTCAGGCTGACCGCAAGATCAAGCTCGTATTCCTCGATCCTTGTCCAGCGTCCCTGAGTGCCGGAAGAGCACTTCATCTTCATCTGGGATGAGCCGGGACCGAGAGGCTCAACTCCCGAATTCTGTCTCTTCTGGTGGCCTGCATCTATACAGACGCAGGGCTCGGAAATGAGGCCGCCAACCTTCCATCGATAGAGAAACGTTACGACCTGAGCGCGGGTACAGGTGGCATTAGGTGCAAAGCTCGTGCTTGTATATCCGTTTGTGATGCCTTCTTCAACAGCCCAGCTGACTGCTGCTGCATAAAACGCTCCGGATGAAACATCTTTAAACGGAGCTGCCTTGCTTCCGGCGGGCTCGCCTGCCGCGCGCCAGAGGAATGTTACGAACTGACCCCTTGTAACACTTGCAGCAGGTTTAAAGTGGGTTTCGTCATATCCAAGCGTTATTCCCTGATCGAAAGCCCAGAGTATTGCGGTATAATACGGCTCGGTCTTACCTTTGTTTTTAACATCGACAAAAGGATTATCCTTGCTTTCGGGCTCGGGACAGCCTTCGGCACGCCAAAGGAAGGTAACGACCTGTCCGCGGGTGCAGTCTGCGTTCGGGCTGAAAGTTGTTGCGCTTGTGCCATTGGTGATACCGTTTTCCACAGCCCACGCAACCGGCTGAGCGTAGTAAGCCCCCGAAACTACATCCTTAAAGCTCACACTGCTCTTTTCCGCCATCGCGCCAAAGGGGAGCATAGTGAACACTATGCAGAGCATAAGCGCAAGGCTCATAATTCGTTTCTTCATCCTCATTCTCCTCGAATTATTTATTGTAATCTGACAATCTGGTTAAGTTTCCCGTTCTGGGAACATAGTTTTCAAGTGCGCTCAAGGCTTCTTCCGGGCTGTTTGCCAGCGAAT
>JAZLGD010000028.1:0-2777 GCA_045616105.1 Oscillospiraceae bacterium
CGCGAGCCTTGCATCAGGCTTATCGGAAACAAATTCCGCTATGGCATCAGCGACCATTTTATCAATTTTTTCTCTGCTGTCAACTATTATTTTCACAGGCAGTGCTCCTTGGTGATAATCTTTGCTTCCGCGGGAATAATACCTCAGGAGGCGATATTTTTGGCAATAATTTTAATCCGTACAATAATAATATACGTATCTATACTTATCTCCATGCGCCTTATGGGAAAGCGTCAGCTCGGTGAAATGGAGATATCCGAATTCATAGTTGCGGCACTTATTGCCGATCTTGCCGCAACGCCGCTTCAGGATATCGGTGTTCCCCTTATAAACGGACTTGTTCCCGTAGTAACTCTGTTCACGCTTGAAACCCTGATTTCCGGCATTTCAATGAAGAGCATCAGGCTGCGGAAGATTTTCTTCGGCAGGCCCGAAATCATTATCAAAAACGGCAAAATTGACGAGAAAAAGATGCTTGATAACCGATTCACGCTCGACGAGCTTATGCAGGAGCTGAGAAACAACGGGCTTCTCAACGCCTCCACTGTCGAATACGGCGTTCTGGAGACAAACGGCAAGCTGAACATCATTTTAAAGGCTGACGAGCAGGCTCTTACACCCAAGCAAATGAACATAAACGCCGAATCACCGGGCTATGCTCACATTATCATAAACGAGGGCCGCGTTCTCTCAAACAACCTCAAGCTGTTGGGACGTGACGAGAACTGGCTTTACAAAGAGCTGAAGAAGCAGAAAATCGCAAACCCGCAGGCGGTATATCTTTTCACGCTTTCAGACAACGGAAATATTTTCTGTCAGCCAAAGGAGAAAAACAAATGAAAAAAGAAATAATCGCGCTTGCACTGCTGATTCTGCTGTTTTCAGGCTCACTGTACAATATCAGCGTAATGGACAATATGGTGCAGACACTCGAATCTCAGGTCGATAACTCGTTCAACGCTGCCAGAGCCGATGATTTTAAAAAGGCTTCAAAGCTCATTGATGCGGCCGCCGACGACTGGTTGAGCCGCGACGGCTACACTCATATTTTTATAAGGCACACGGAAATTGACTCCACTACCGATGCTTTCTTTGAGTATATTTCTGATATTGCCGCCGAGGACATCGGCAATGCCGAGGGCAGCTACGGCATGCTTATGGCACATCTTGACTCACTCAAAACAATGGAGCACATTTCTTTCGGCAGTATCTTCTGATTATTTATCGCTGAGGAGCTTGGTCAGTTCATCCATGAAGGTGTTAATGTCCTTGAAGCTGCGGTAGACAGATGCAAAGCGGACATAGGCAACCTCATCCACATCCTTGAGGCGGAGCATTACCATTTCGCCTATCTCAACGGTGCTGACTTCACGCTCGAGGGCGCTCTGCAGCTCCTGCTCAATTTCATCGGCAATGCGCTCATACTCGGTATAAGGCACGGGGCGCTTATCGCAGGCACGGGCTACGCCGTTAATAATCTTTGCTCTGTCGAATGTCTGGCGTGAACCGTCGCGCTTTACAACAACAAGAGGCATATGCTCAATTGTTTCATAGGTTGTGAAGCGTTTCTGGCAGGCGAGACATTCTCTTCTGCGTCGGATGGTGGTTCCCTCTTCGGCAGGACGGGAGTCGATAACTTTGCTTTCAAGGAAACCGCAGAACGGACATTTCATAATCTATTCCTCCAAATCACACAATATAGTGTTTTCTAAACTTGGATTATAACACAATATATTCGTTTTTTCTACAACATTTTAGTATCAATGCTCATAAATTCTTCATGCGTCATAAGAGCATTAAGTACCTGAAGCATTGAGTCTGTACTGAGCTTTTCGGGAAGCTCAAGCATTTTCAGCAGCTTCTTTCTCAAAAGAGCGCTGTTTTCCTTGCCTGTCAGACCTTTTGCATAAAGATCTGCTTTGTTTATTCGAGCAGGGGCAGTGCTTTCCTCCCCGTCAATTGTTGCGCCCGCTCTTCTGAGAGCTTCGATAATTATCTCGGGCTTCATACCCTCAACGCCCAGAAGGCCTTCTTTGGATGACTTCGTTTTGCGCTTTTCTTTTCCGATAATATCGGGTATGTAGGCATGCTTGACAAATTTGGGGTCCACCGCGCCTTTTATGAAGTTGCGTATAACAAAGCCCGCTCCGTCAGAGTCGGTCAGCACGATAAGTCCACGCTTTTCGGCCATACGGCGCAGGAGCTTCTGCTTCTCCCTGTCATTGAAGATTCCGAATCCCGAGGTTTCTATAACAGCGGCATCAACAACCTGAAGCAGAGTATTTTTATCGTATCGCCCCTCGACAACAATGACCTCAGAGATTTTATACATACTTATCTCCTGCCGCTATGCGCATTACGCATTCCTTTAAAAGCTCTGCCGGATCCTCGGGCGAGCTCTTCATCTTATAGTCGGTTTCAGCGCAGATTCTGACTGCCTGACTAAGCTGCTGGGAAGTGAACTTTCGTGCGGACGCAATGAGCTTATTTGCAAGAAAATCATAACGGATGCCGTACAGCTTTGAAACGTAATCCTTGCCCAGTTCCTTATCCGCCGCACATCTTGCTCCATACAATCTGCGCACCTGATAGCCTATCATGCCCAAAAGCGCTATTGGTTCGTTGTTCTTATCCGCAAGGAGCTCATCGAGCAGATTCAGCGCTCTGCCGCAGTTTTTATCTGCGATACTGTCTGTCATGTCGAATACTACGGCCTCGGGGATATGGTGGGCAACGGCTTCCACATCCTCAACTGTTACTACATCCCCCTTGGCATA
>JAZLGD010000029.1:0-2022 GCA_045616105.1 Oscillospiraceae bacterium
CATTATACAACAAAGATTTCAAAATGTCACCTTTATTTGAAAGTTTTTTTATTAAACAAATTGACAAAAGAATCATAAAACAATATTATAAATATAGTGTTTCTCCAAAGCACTAATTTAACATAAGGAATGATAACATGAGCATTATTTTTAACAACGAAAAGCGTATCTTCAGGCTCGACACCTCAGATACCTCATACGTTATCGGAATATATGAGGAAAATTATCTTCTCAACCTTTATTACGGCGCAAAAATTCCCGACATGAATTTCAAAAATTTCATGAAGCGCAATCCGAGTGCGTCCTTCTCCCCCGTTAACCCTGTTATCGGTGAACACGGATTTTCTCCCGATACCGCTCCGATTGAATACGGCTGCAACGGCGCAGGCGATTTCAGAATTTCCGCTCTTTCAGTCAGAAACGCGAACGGCGACACCGTAACGGATATCCGCTATTCGGCTCACAGGATTTATAAGGGCAAGAAGGAAATTCCCTCGATGCCGTCCACCTATGTCAACAGCGAGGATGAAGCCGAAACGCTTGAAATTGACGCAGTCGACAAGGTAACAGGCGCGCTTGTAACCCTTGTTTACACTGTTTTTGAAAACTGTCCCGTCATGACAAAGAGCGTCAGGGTAACAAACACATCTGACAAGACAATGTATCTTGAAAGAGTTTTCAGCTCCTGCAACGACTTTCCGACAATGGACTACGACATGATTACGCTCTGGGGCAGACACGTCAAGGAACGCAACGTTGAGCGCCGTCCCCTCGCCCACGGCATTCAGGGTGCGGAAAGCAAGCGCGGCGTTTCGGGTCATTCGCAGAATCCGTTTGTCGCTCTTGCAAGGCACAGCGCAACCGAAGACAACGGCGATGTTTACGGCTTCAACTTTGTCTATTCGGGCAACTTCTCCGCTCTTGCCGAATGCGACCACAACTGTTCAACACGCCTTATCATGGGTATCAACCCCAATGATTTTGAATGGACCCTCGGCGCAGGCGAAACCTTCTGCGCTCCCGAGGTTGTCTGCGTATTCACCGATAAAGGCATCGGCGAAATGAGCCGCATCTACCACAGGTTTTACAACAACAACCTTATCAGAGGCAAATATAAAACAGAAAAGCGTCCCCTGCTTATCAACAGCTGGGAGGCGGCATACTTCGATTTTGACAAAGACAAGCTTGTTGCCTTTGCAAAGGAAGCCAGGAAGCTCGGCATTGAAATGCTTGTCATGGATGACGGCTGGTTCGGCAAAAGAAACGATGACCCCAACAGTCTCGGCGACTGGTTTGTCAACGAAAAGAAGCTTGTCGGCGGACTTAAGCCGCTGATTGACGGAGTTAACGCCGAGGGGCTCAAATTCGGCATCTGGTACGAGCCTGAAATGATTTCGCCCGATTCCGAGCTTTTCAGAGCGCATCCCGACTGGCACGTTCACGTTGACAACCGTGAGCCTATGCTCGGCAGACATCAGTATGTGCTTGACGTTTCCCGTGAGGACGTAAGAGAAAACATCTGGAATCAGATTTACAGCGTGCTCAGTCAGAACAAGATTGATTACGTCAAGTGGGATTTCAACCGCAACATTGCCGACGCAGGCTCCGCAATTCTGCCTCCCGAAAGGAAGAAAGAATTCTTCCACCGCTTTATTCTCGGCACATACGACCTCATGAACCGTCTTGTAACCACCTTCCCCGACATTCTCTTTGAGGGCTGCTCGGGCGGCGGCGGACGCTTTGACCCCGCAATGCTCTGCTATTCTCCGCAGATATGGACAAGCGACAACACCGACCCCATTGAAAGACTTTACATTCAGTTCGGCACATCAATGTGCTATCCCGCATCCTGTCAGAGCGCTCACGTTTCCGCCTGCCGAAGAACGGGATATGAAACCAAGGGCAATGTTGCCTTGTGGGGTACCTTCGGCTATGAGCTTGACCCGAGAAAGCTTACCGACGAGGAAAGAGAAATTGTTAAAAATCAGGTTGCGGAATATCACAAGACCTACCGTCTTGTCC
>JAZLGD010000030.1:0-15970 GCA_045616105.1 Oscillospiraceae bacterium
GGCTGGGGTAGGTCAGCCAGCGGACAGTGAGGCGAGTGCCGTCCTTCCGGCGGATGCCGTCGCCGTCGGAGTCAACCCAACCTGCGGCCTCGCGAGCAGCCTTTGCGCCGTCGGGATCATATCCCTCGGTAGTGATCTTATCTCCGCCGAAAGTGCTGAAGCCATCGGGGAATGCGCCGTTTGCTACAACACCGTGACCGTCAAGCATGGTCGCAACGAAACCTGCTTTATCGATGCCCATTGCGATTGCCTTGCGTACTGCATCGTCCTGAATGATGGGGCTGGTCATGTTCATGCTGGCAAAGAAGGCGCGGGAGGTCTGGATGCTGGAGAACTGGTAGTCGGAGTTCTCAAAGTTGGGATATGCTTCGTAAGCCATGCCGTAAGCAGCGTCAATGTCGCCGGACTTGAGAGCCGCGGAGAGTGTGTCGCCGTTGGAGAGAGTGCGAATGGTCAGCTCATCGATCTTGGGGGTGCCGTTCCAGTAGTATTCGTTGGGAACGAGAGTGATGTGGTCATCGGTCACAAGGTCAACTACCTTGTAGGGGCCGGTTGCGCTGACAACGCCTGTTTCAAAATCGGAAGCGTCAACATCAATGATGCAGCCGTAGGGGTCGCCCAGATAGTTCATGAGTGCGGGGTTGGGCTCGGAAGTGGTGATGGTCAGCACAAGGCCGTCAGCTTCAATATCGGTAATCTTGGTGTCCATAGGTGCGCGGTCGTGATTCTCAAGCAGATGCTCGAGGCACTGCTTTACGGCAGCTGCGTCCATATCACGGCCAGAGGAGAACTTTACGCCTTCCTGAAGAGTAATTGTCCAGGTCAGATTGCCGTCGTTTTCCCATGATGTCGCAAGCCAGGGCTCGAGCTCCATGGTATCGGTATAGTGGACAAGAGTCTCGCCTACGCCATAACGGATGCAGGCCCAGCCGTTATAGGTGGTGTGGGGGTCAACTGTTTCTTCCCAGTTTTCGGAGTTAAAGGTGGTGTCGCCGATAACCATTGTCTTCTTGGTGTCGATATCCTTGGAGGATTGGCCTCCGCAGCCTGCGAGAAGACCGAGCGCTATGACGATGGCCATAACAAGTGCAAGTGTTCTTTTCATTTTCTCTTACCTTTCTCTTATTATCTATGTAATACCGTTTGGTTTTACAGCAAAGCTTTTATAATACGCAGTCAATCAGGCGCTGAGTGTATGGGTCCTTGGGCGCGCGGATAATGTCATCGGGTTTTCCCTGCTCAACTATATTGCCCTTATACATAACAAGCACCCTGTCGCAAAACTGCTGAACAAGCGCAATATCATGGCAGATAAAGAGTATGGACAGCTCGTTTCCGCGCTTTTGTCTGAGGTCATTGAGCAGCTGCATGATCTCCTGCTGAATGGTGACATCCAGCGCAGATGTTGCCTCATCGCATATCAATAGCTTCGGGCTTATGGCGAGCGCTCTTGCGATTGCCGCTCTCTGGCACTGTCCTCCGCTGACCTGATGAGGATAGCGATCAGCAAACTCAAGCGGCAGTCCGCATAGCTCAAGCAGACGCAGAACCTCTTTTTCGGTATCGCTGCGTGACCAGCCGTTGTTCCTCAGGCTTTCGCCTATTCCATCGCCGAGGGTGCGTCTGGGGTCAAAGGAATCTGTCGGTGTCTGGAAAACCATCTGCATGGTGCGATAAACGCTCCTGAGCTGTTTTCCCGAAGTATTGGTTATGTCCTTGCCATCGAGAATTATGCTGCCCTCGCTTGAATCGAGAAGGCGTGTAATCATGTTTACCGTCGTGCTTTTTCCGCTCCCGCTCTCGCCGATTATGCCAAGGCACTCGCCGCTGTGGAGCTCAAAGCTGATGTGGTTGACGGCGGTGAATTCGGACTGACCGGCACGGCTGAAAACTTTGGTGAGCTTATCGACCTTTAAAATCGTATCCATAATTCTCACCTCCTGAGTCTGGGCACGGCCGCCATGAGCTTTTTAGTGTATTCTTCGGCAGGATTGCCGAGCACTTCCTTCGCCTCGCCGTACTCGACCATTTCTCCGTGCTGCATAACGAGGACCTTGTCCGCCATGGCGCCGATTACACCTATGTTGTGCGAGACCAGAATAATGGAAGTGCCGAAAATTTCGCGCACGAGGAGCATCTGCTCAACGACCTGCTTCTGCACTGAAACATCAAGCGCGGAGGTCGGCTCGTCGGCGAGAAGAATGCTCGGGTTAAGAAGCATTGCGGCGGCAATACCAACGCGCTGCTGCATACCGCCGGAAAGCTCAAAGGGATAGCTGTCAAGAATATGCTGCGCGTTCTCAAAGCCGATTTTATTAAGAAGCTCGGAAGCCCGCTCTGAGAAATCCTCCCTGCTTACATTCTCATGCTCGCTGAGAGCCTCGAAGAGCTGATCGCCCACTGTGCGGATGGGACAGAATGCGCTTCCTGAGCTTTGGAAGATCATGCCCAGCTCAGGGCCGTTAATGCTGCGCATCTCATTCGGCGAAAGGTCGGGAAGATTCTTCCCCTTATAGTAAATATCACCTCGTGTGACAAGACCGTTCGGGCCGAGAAGCCCCATGGCAGCCTTTATAAGCGTAGACTTACCCGAGCCCGATTCTCCGACGATGCCGAGAATTTCGCCCTTTTCCAGCGAGAAGCTGATGTCCCTGACAACGGTATTGCCGTTATAGGAAATATCCACATTTTCGTATCTGATTATTTCACTCATGACTTATCTCCCTCTGCTCTTGGGGTCTGCGTAGTCCCGTATGGTATCGCCTAAGAGATTGAAGATCATGACCGAAACGAAGATCGCAAGGCCGGGAGAGAGCGTAACCCACGGATGGGTTGTAAGAAGACCGCGGGTATCGCTCATCATGCTGCCCCACTCGGCAATAGGCGGCTTAGCGCCGAGACCGAGGAAGCTCAGCCCCGCAAGCTCCATCATCATTGTGCCTATGTCGAGCATGGAGGTTACGAGAATGGGGCCGATTATATTTGGCAGGATGTGCTTGAAAATAATCTTAACAGTACTGCTGCCCGAGAGAATCGCCGCTTTGAGATATGGCGTTTCCTTCTGCGCCAGAGTCTGACTTCGGGCGATACGGGCATATTTAGGCCAGGAAATTGCCGCGAGGGCGATGATTGCGTTCTGAATTCCGCCGCCCAGCACGCCGGCTACAGCGAGGGCAAAGACCAGGCCGGGGAATGCGAGAAACATATCCGAAATGCGCATCAGCACGGTGTCCACCCATTTTCCGTGCCAGCCGCAGAGAACGCCGATGCCCGTTCCGAGAACGGTGATAATGGCAACAAGCAGAAGCGTTGAATAGATACTCGTGCGACTGCCGACTATAACACGGGACAGCATATCTCTGCCATATCTGTCCGTACCGAATAAATGGGCGGCAGAGGGCGCGGCCTTCGCGTTGCTCAAATCCTGTAAATACGGGTCATAAGGCGTGAGGTATTCGGAAAAGACAGAGCAGATAAGAAGAATAAGCGCCAGCGCACCGAAAATAATGAGTCTTGTTTTTACGGTATCCTTCTTTACTGTCTGGATTCTTATTGTCGGTTCTTTCATTCCTCGCTCACCCCCAGACGAATACGCGGATCAAGTGCGTGGTAGAGTAAATCCGTAACGAGATTTACGAGCACATATATGATCGCCATCCAGACAACATAGGCCTGTATCATGGGATAATCTCTCATTGTGATTGCATCGACTGCCAGCTTGCCAACACCATCCCACATGAAGATGCTCTCGATTATTGCCGTACCGCCGAGCAGGCTTCCTATGGACAGAGCAAGCAGCGTGATAATAGTCAGCATCGAAGCCTTGATGCAGTTCTTCCAGAGAATAACGCTGTTTCTGACGCCGCGGGCCTTTGCCCCGATTACGTAGTTCTTGTTCAGCTCCTCGAGCACCGTCGCACGAACCTGACGCATATATTTTGCGGACATTGCGATTGCAAGGGTCAGCGTCGGCATAACTGCGCTCCTCAGGTTTATTCCGTCGGGAATGACGGGCAGCCAGTTGAGCTTTATTGCGAGCAGCTCAATGAGAAGCAGCGCAACGAAAAAGTTTGGCAGGGAGTTGCCGATAAAACTGAAAAATCTGAGAAAATAGTCTGTGAATTTATCATGCTTAACTGCCGCCAGAACTCCGAGCGGAATTGATATTATAACTGTGGCGGCGATTGACAGCGCCGTCAGAAGCAAGGTTGCGGGAAGCTTCGAAACAAAGGTGTTGAAAACATCCTTGCCCGACACATAGCTTATCCCCATGTCACCTGTCATCATGCCGCCGAGCCATGAAAAATACTGTTCGACGAAAGACTTGTCCAGACCGAGCTCGGCCTTCTTTGCGTCTATGATTTCCTGCGCAACCGCGCCCTTGTCGCCGTACATCTCGGTTATGGCGTCGCTTCCGGCAATCCTCATCATGGCAAAAGATAAAAAAGTAATCCCAACCAGAATTGGGATTAATTGCAGGATTCTCTTTAATATATACTTCTTCATCGAGATCCCTCCCAATACAATAACAAAATTTTAACACGCGTTAAATCGCTGAACAACCGCTGGGGGGGGATAAATTTTTACACAAAAATTGTCTATGATTTTTGTGTCGTATTATACCATTTTGCATCCCCCGGGGGGGCTTATTTCTCCGTAAATTGTCAGATATAATGTAAGATATAATATATTTTAATAGATTTAGCATAGGAGAAAGCATATGGCAGTGTCTAAATCTGTAATGGCCGGATATTGGGACAGGCGTTCCACATCCTATACCGATGTGATAAAAATGAACCTCGAAGGAGAATGGGAAAACATCTGGGCTTCGGAGCTTATAAAGCATTTCCCCAAGGGCAGGGAGATTTCCGTGCTCGATGTTGGTGTCGGCCCCGGGTTTTATTCCATCATTCTTGCAAAAAGAGGCTTCAATGTAACGGCTATCGACTTCTCCGCGGGCATGCTCTCGGAGGCAAGGAATAATGCAGGCCACCTTGCCGAAAAAATAATCTTTATGCAGATGGATGCTCAGCAGCTTTTGTTCCCCGACAACAGCTTCGATGTAATTGTTACCCGCAACCTCACATGGAATCTGCCGGAGCCCGTGAAGGCCTATTCGGAATGGCTGCGTGTTCTCAAGCCCGGAGGAGTGCTGCTAAACTTTGATGCAAACTGGTATTCCTATCTCTTCGACAAAGGCAAGCACAGGGAATTTCTGCGCGACCGTGAAAATGTAGCCGCCGCAGGTATTGAAGACCATGAGGCATATTCCGAGGCTGACAGAATGGAGCGCATTTCGCTGGACCTGCCCATGGGGCAGTTTGTGCGTCCCCGGTGGGATATTGATATTCTGACTTCTCTGGGATTTTCCGAGGTCAGCGCCGACCTTGAAATCGGTCTGCGCGTTTGGAACCCCGAGGAAAAGCTCAACTATGCCTCAACACCGGGATTCTTGATAAAGGCGGTCAAATAATGGATGAAGTAAAGCAGAGGGTTCAGCGCTATTGGACAGCCAGAGCCCATGATTTCGCAACAGTGCGAAAAAATGAACTGAAGGGCTCCATCAGCGAGCGCTGGCTCAACGAATTCGGCAAGTTCTTTTCAAATGATAAACAGCTCGATATTCTGGATGTGGGAACCGGCAGCGGATATTTTTCTATTCTACTTTCAAAAGCCGGACACAAACTGACAGGCATCGATATAACCGAAAACATGCTCCTTGAGGCCGAGACAACAGCCGCAGACTGCGGCGCTGAAGCGCACTTTATTAAGATGGATGCGCAGGAGCTGAGCTTTGAGGACAATTCTTTTGATGTTGTCGTCACGAGAAACCTCACATGGACTCTGCCTGAGCCGCAGAAGGCCTATGCCGAGTGGTACCGCGTGCTCAGGCCCGGCGGAATACTTCTCAATTTTGACGCAGACTATGCGGAGAATGTGAGAAACAACAACCAGAAGCTTTCCTATATCAATCCATCCGATGTCTACGGTCATATCGGCGTTACAAAAGCGCTTGAAAAGGAAAACGCGGAGCTCACGCTCATGATGCCTGCGGGGATTAATGTCAGA
Source organism: Oscillospiraceae bacterium (assembly GCA_045616105.1). Lineage (GTDB taxonomy): Bacteria > Bacillota > Clostridia > Oscillospirales > Oscillospiraceae > F23-B02. The sequence goes on from JAZLGD010000030.1 coordinate 6,070, forward strand.
CCCGCATGGGACATGGAGCTGATGAGGCAATGCGGCTTTTCAGATATAAGCTGCGACACAGCGGCAGGTCAAAGAATTCTTTGCGAACACGATCTGCCCGACGCGCCCATGTTCAGGCTTTTCGGCAAAAAATAAAAAAGCACTCCGAAGAATGCCGAATAAAAAGCTCCCGAGGAATAGCCTCGGGAGTTTTCATTTGTTGAATTAAGGTCTGCGCGGGTTGAAAAGTCCGATATTCTTCTTAGAAGATTTCGCTTGCCTTCTCAGCAAAGCGGCTTCCGTATATTACGAAGGTGTCCTTATATGACTGCATACCGTTATGCTTTTCAACATTATCATTTACACCAACAGGTCCCAGATGGATAACGGGCTTGCCGCAGGCGCTGCCGCCGGAATAGCAGAGCATTCCCGCTACCATTTCCATATGCAGAATACCGTCTACGACCAAAGTGCCGCCGCCATGCGTATACTGCTCTGTTGCAAAGGCTCCGCCGAGCTTTCCCGCAAGGCCTAATTTCTCAAACGAGGGCAGAAGCCATGCGTGCAAAGCCGGTGTCATCGTTGCCGCGTAAGAGGGGCAGCCGATCACAACGCCCTTTGACTCTTTTACAAATTCCTCATCAACCGAATCAATGGCGAAGACTTTTGCTTCCACATTTTCAACGTCGTTCATGCCTTCTGCAATCCATTCTGCCGCCTGCTGTGTATTGCCTGTTTTGGAGTCATATATTACTGATAATTTCATTGCTATTTCTCCTTTTCTTTTGCATTATTATATCCGCAGGATATGTTTTTTTCATTCTATATTTAGAAGGCGTTGCTTGTCAACAGGATTTTGGTCATGCCGACAGACGTTGAAACTTAACCCTTACTAAAGGCGCTGTTCACAACTGCTGCCGGCTCCTGTGTAGGATTTCAATCAGGCTTAAACCCTTCTTGAATTCAGCCTCACAAATCTCCGGTCTACATGTAATATCATCTCTTGCCAGCTGTTCACGAATACCGCGATCAAACCCTGATTCTGAATTCTGAGGTGTGCTTTTTCCGGTTCCTCAGTTTTTTCTTTTTGCCAAATCCAAACAATCTTTTTTCTAATCTCTCTAACTAATCAATGTAGTACACGCCAAGTGTTTCTAACTTCCATGAATTTCCTTCAAAAGAACAGTCCCAGCCGAGCTCCTCAAGAAGTTCCTTAGTGCTATAACCACCATCACCAACCATGTCTGAGAATGCAATCTCTCCATTTTCAGCAGATATTCCCATTGCCTTAAAATCTTCCTCAAAGTAACGATCCAATCCCTCAGGAAGATCATCTTCATCCTGGTCATAATCCTCATCGAGCATCTGGATTATTTTTGTCTTTGTCAGGTCAGTGAACTCCAGATACTTTTTAAACACTTCTATCTGGAAATCACTGTCGAATGCGAGGATTTCTCCATTTACCGTTTCAACAGCAAATCGGCAATCAGTATAATCGTCCCAGGATTTGAATGCGCCATGGTCCATAAGAATTTCCTGCATATCCGGATCCTCAGTTTCATAGATATAGGTGCTGTATCCATCGCCATCATTCATATCAAAATCTCCGGCATATGCTTCAACATAGTTTGTAGCCCCGCAACGAATTGCTTCTCTGAACGTGAACTCACTAAGAACGCCGCTGTAGTATTCTTCGACCTCACCGATGTACTCTTCAATTTCCTCAAACTCATCGGGATTGGACGAAAGGAGTTCCCGAATGCGAACCTCAATTTCTTCATCATCAGGCTCATCAATTTCTTCGTCCTCATCGTCTTCACCAGCATCAATCGCTGCGTCAACACTTTGAATAGCCTCGAATTTGAAGAGCTCAGGCATACACAGATCAATTCTGGCAATCATATCGGACTCATCTAATGTTAGATCTACGACTACTCCGTTCGTTACATCATTTAAATTCTGAGCCATGAACATTGCATATTTACCATCCGGGTAGAAAAGCGCGAAAGAGCCTCGCGATGCTTCTCCTCCATTGATGTGAAGCTCGGCGTTTTCAACCTTATTCATGTTACCAACCAACTGAATCATCCAGCAATGTGGGCAACAATTATGCGCTCGAAGAGTCTTTCCTTTCCCGGTATAGTAATCTACAACTGCAGCCTTTCCTGTATTGGGCTCAAGGGCCCACTGAGACTCCATTACTGCGTCTTCAGCAAGAAGCGGAAACAGCTCGTCAAATACTCCGGTCGAATAGCAATTACCAAGGACCATTAGATATCTGCTAAGAATATCATTCTTAGAACTATCAGCATATCTACTCATGTTTTATTTCTCCTTTGATAGATAATTGAGAAGTCTGCGAACAACTTTTATTTCTTGCAGTGTAGGTTCCAATTCATAAGAATTGCTCTCACCGTCTTCATAATCAACGGTTTTATACTTGTGGATCTGTCCTCCGATAAGCTTTGTGTTTTCGACAAACAGACAAACACATAAGTGAATCTTTTGGGCGTCCCAGTAATCAGCCAACGGTTTGATAATTCGTAGCTGCTGCATATCGCTGGAACACAATCGAGAACTTAGTATTGTATATCTAAGGCTTCCTTCATAGGGTTCGTTTGCCGCCTCATACTCAGAAGAAACATTCCTCAAACGCTCTTCATCGATTGCATCTCCCAAATATGACGCAAAACTTTTAATTTCATCGATTTTTTTCATCGCAACCTCCTCCTTATGGGTTTGTTTTAGTGTAACAAACTCGTTTTATGGAAAGGTCGCAATAAATACGACATTTTTATCTGCCGATAATCTTCTGCTCAAGGTTATCCAGAACAATATTGATATCGGTCAAGTTATAAATACCCTCTCTTATGAAATACTCTAGAATCACATCCCTTTTGCTGCTGTGGCTAAGCGTGTATCCGGCTCTGGATAAAAGATCCGTTGCCTGGGGAAGGGTAAGTTTTAATGCAAAAACGAGTGCAAGCGCCGTGTCTTTTGCTGGTTTGAAGTCACGATCGGACATAATCTTTGAAAACAATCTACGATCCATCTGCGCTGCTTTGTAAACATCAGCGTCACGAAGGCCCTTTTGATTGATAATATCTATTAATTTGTACGTAAACGTCTGGTTAATTGCTCCACCAAGAGCCTTGGATAATACCTGCGAACTGTATCCGGTAGAGTTTCTCATCAACATAGCAACTCGAGCTGTGTCATACTTATCATCATCCGAGGCGGGTGCGCGCAGACTATATCTAACACCATCGTCACGTAAACTATACTGAACTTTCGGTTCTTCCTTCTTTTCCGGTTCTTCCTCAGCCATGCTGAATTGAGGTTCGTCTTCTATACTATAACTACATTGAATGTCCCGACTATATTTAAACTTGTTTTCTTTATTTAAAACATTTTTCGGTGGCTCATAGTTTCTTTGTAGGAAGCTCCGAGCTGCCTCTGTGATTCTTTCTATTCTTCTTTTCTTCCAAAATTCAAACATTCTCTTTTCCCCTTGTAAGCAAAAAGTCGTAGTGTAATGGTATTAGGCCATAACACAACGACTTTCATTTTATTACGACCAGATATTTATTGCCAAGTAATGCTGCATCCTAAGGTCATTGTAAAGAAAATTATGTACTAAAAAATTCCTAATTGCCAATTTTTGTTATTTTGACAGTTCTTCATAGGCTTTTTTACGACCCCAGTCGAAAGCGCTTCTACGATATCATTCAAACCACAATTTAATGACGTGCAAATCTTACGGAGGACTTAGGCGGATACATCTCAGCCTTTTCCCATTTTTGCAATGACGTTTGTCGATAGGTCTGCCATTTCGCGCAGGTCTTTTTTCATTAGATTCTTGTCTATTAACAACATCCATAGCTTGTTATAATTCATCGCCATATTTGTCACCTTGCCCTAGTGAGCTACTTAAATCTGGATACAATACAACAAAATTATTATACGTCGTGAGCTTTCGAAAATCAATTCACACTTGAGATTTTCAATCTGCCAAAAATCCATCTTCTGATAAAGCTGATTCTTTCAAGCGTTTTCTTGAGACATCAACTGGCTCAGGACTCCTACTCGCACATAGTTCGAATCGGGTGCTTCTTTATTTGAGAGGCACCCGACAGGGAACTATTAGCCAAAATGCTCAGCTACAATCTGACCGATTCGCTGAACTGTAACCAGCGCCATTGTAATGGTTTCGTAGAACATATCTTCCGGCAGGTCTTTCATCAGCGTGTAGTTTTTATAATCTTTGTAGAATTGTCTTCCTAACTTCATCTTCTTCTCTAAAAGAATGTGGAGTTCTTCGGATAGTGTGGAACGGAGAGTCCCTTCAAAAGCATTAGATGGAGAATAGGATACAGTCAAGCGTGTATCGAAGGAAGGATTATCAACCCTTTCATTGAACCCCATTTCTATTGCCTTTGCAAATAGGTAGCCGAACATATTCTCAAATGCAAGCTCAACGTCAGGCTGAGGGTTCTCTTTCAATGCGTCAAGCATTCTCTGAACATTATCTGTCAAAGATGTCTGATCTGTAGCTCCAGACACAATCTCATCGGTTGAGGTCTCATAGTCTATCAGGCCATGGAACTTTGCGCGAACTACAATCTGCTCTGCAACACTTTCAGGAATTTCAATATCATCAAAAATCGATTTTCGAACAGGCTTCCTATCAATTTTGAAGTGGTATCTTCCATCGGTGCTGATATGAATCTTCTTAATCATGCCGTCATCATTGCACTCTATAAATGCAATGGATTCATAATTATTTTCTTCGTTATCCGCGAGGACGATGCACCGTGTTCCAACAGGGTACGGAAGTTCTTCATCTTCGACCTCGGTTATCTCGGCCATATGCGCAATATATTTGCCTTCGTGGTTCTCATGCACATAATTTAGTTTTTCCACGATAGCCTGAGCACCTTCAAAAGTTTTCTTGGATGTATCAGTGTAGTATTGTGCATCATCGGCGATAATACTATAAAGGCGTTCAGCATTACCATTGGAAAAAGTATATCGCAGGGCGCGAAGATTGTGCTCAATATCTTTTACGATGCCCTTTTCATATTCGTAAAGTGCCACATCTCCCTGAACAATGCAGATACCTGAAACGAGGGAACCAACTTTCATATTCTTGCGAAGCTCTTCTGGAACCTGTTCTACACAATGGTCGAATTCCAAATCACCAAACTGGGTCTCACAAATGCAGCGCACAAAAGAGTTCTCCGTATGTTCGCCCATTTCAAATGTACCCCAGATCAGTTTCTTAACGGTAGCAGTGAAGAGAATATGGGAATCCAAAGAATAATCTTTGTCCTCTTCCGGACGGTCTGTCGCATGATTGTACATGAATCCGGACGGAAATAGAGAGCCGCTTGCAACCATCCACTTATTTCCGTTTTCATCAGTTGGTGCAGTTTTAGACAGTTCACCCTCATCAGCATAGTAACCAATCTGAACAGGAAGAGCGATTACCTGCATTGTGACACGATCCCCATCCATAGGTCCCGGAAGAACATCGGAAGTAATGACTTCAATCGGCAGAAGGCCGCTACCGTCTTCATAGTGTTTGAAGACCATGAGCGTTTTCATCGGCTCATGATTACTTTCATCCAGCTTCATATCCGTAGCCTCGAGCTCCCAGATGCACTTGCCACCGCAATGAGCATCAACGCCTGATACTTCAAAATTGCCTTCCTCATTTTTTGAAGTTCTTACCCAAAACTCTACTGCACCCATGGGTGTATAGAGATATGGGGTTCCATTATAACTGTGAAAAGCTTTACCGTTCTGAACGCAGTAGCCAACAAAGCCCATAAATGTTTGCTCGTCTTCAGCAAGGAAATCGAGTCCGAAGTTTTCAAGCATGTTAGCCATATTTATCACCTCAAATCATATAGTGTAAAGAATTCATCGACTTTTTGGAGAAAGTCATGTACAACGGCTTTGCCTTCTGGAAAGGATTCTTTCTCCTTCTGGAAGAATCATCGTCATCGTCATCGTCGTACCAATCAAATTTTAATCCTTCTGCGGGAACAACAATCTCATTTTTCTGAATGTCATACCGGACGCACCGCTTATCAAAGTAAACATTCATGCCATTGTTTCCATCATCATCGCAGAGATAAACTCTCGTCATGAAATCAGTAAACGAATACAAATTCGTCTTGAAATTGAATGTGTGAAGCCTCTTGCCATTATCAAAGTAAAGATAAACGGTGTACTGCTCATCTTCCGTCGTCATGATATTCAGATCATAAATTGCATCTGCAAAAGAAGTACCCTGATTCAGTTCAAATGCAATTGCCCTAAGACAATCATAGTTTAGGCTGACCTTCTTCGAAAACTCAACAACATTTTTTATTTCACCATAAAAGGCTTCGTCAAGTTTATCGTGAAGATACTCCGTGATGTCTTCCGGAGTAGGATAGTCAAATCTGAAGTGATAATGGAATCTGCCGGGACGATTTACTATATAGCTGTTTAGGCTATACAGTTCATTGCAAGTAACTACAAACAGCTTCTTACCGCCGCAAGTCCCATCAAACAAGCTCAACAGCGCTGCCTGGTCATCACGATCATCATTAGAACGGAATGTTTTATCAAACTCATCGAATAGCACAACACATTCCTGTTCAATCGAGGCAATAAATCTCGCAATGCCAGGAAGGCACGAGTCAACAATTATGATAGGATATCCTTCTTGCATTGCAGTTACACAGACAGAGCGAGCAAACATAGATTTTCCTATACCCTTATCGCCGCTTAGGATAACACCGAAACTCCTGCCGAAATTTTTGTAGGAGTTCAGAACCCTCGCAACTTTGTTTTTTTGTACACCATATGTCTTCTCATCAACCGTCAGGTTGGAGCGTCTAACAAGATAGCATCCCTCAGTTTGAGAATAATGTACCTCAAAAGTCACAGCCGGCAGCAAGTCATGGGTCTGAATGCTGTCATCAAATATTTTAAACACTGTTCCGGTTTGTATTGCCTTCATTTTCATCACCCTTTTTTCTCAAATTCTGATTGGATTATATCAAGTGGCTAAATCGAATAGGTCGCATTTAATACGACATTTATTCTTCTTTACTGCAAAAATCGTAGGGCTGGCAGAACAAACAGCATCTACCGCAATTCATTTTTCAGACGGTTGAATACTTTCTGCTAACTGGTACATTTGGTCGTCATTCATTACTCTGAATGGATGATTTGGAAAGGAAGTAAGTCGGTTAATAGGAATTAGAACCACATTCTTTTCATTTTTGCTCACATAATACCCCCTTATAGACGCAAAAAGCGCCCAGCCATTTTTAGATAGCTGGATGCTTTGGTATAGGATGCATTTAAGCATATCAAATTCGGTCAAATTCTAACAAACGAACCATTTTCTGAATCGGTTCTTTAATGCCTGCATCTGGTGCATAACGTAGAGTACTAAATCAGTGCTGTAGGATAGTATTCAAGTCTCTATGTTGGCCCATTTTTAGTCCCTATAAAATGGGCTACAGGATTAAAGCGAGTCAAAAGCTATCACAGCAAAACAGGCACGGGTATAAAAAGAAAACCCCGAAAGCCTTGAGTTTTCGGGGTTTTTGAGAATTCCTTGCGGAAATTGCGCTTGCTGAACTGAGGGGCACGACGTACGAAGCGTCTGCGGCACTTCGTGCGCTTATTGCCCCACTCGCTCGCCGCTTTCGCGGCAACCGCTCGAGGATGCCAAATGCAGCACGTCGAATAAAAAAACTCCCAAGGGTTTTCCTTGGGAGTTGTCTTTTGTAAGCTTAACGCTTGCTGAACTGAGGTGCACGACGTGCTGCCTTGAGACCGTATTTCTTACGCTCTTTCATTCTCGGGTCGCGGGTCAGGAAACCTGCAGCCTTGAGAGCGGGACGGTAGCTCTCGTCAACAACGAGGAGTGCTCTTGCAATACCGTGACGGATTGCGCCGGCCTGACCGGAAACGCCGCCGCCGTGAACGGTTGCTTCTACGTCTACCTTACCGATGGTGCCGGTGAGGTTCAGGGGCTGACGAACGATGAGCTTCAGGGTCTCGAGACCGAAGTAATCGTCGATATCACGGCCGTTGATGGTGATAGCACCGGTGCCGTTGGGGATAACATGAACGCGAGCGACAGACTGCTTTCTGCGTCCGGTACCGTACATATAGGGTCTTTTGCACTTATAAGTAGCCATTCTCTTTTCCTCCTATTAGTAGCGATCCCAAACTTCGGGCTTCTGGGCTGCGTGGTCGTGCTCAGCACCTGCGAAAACGCGCAGACGCTTCAGCTGCCACTGTGCGATGGTGTTCTTCTGGAGCATACCCTTAACTGCAAGGGTCATAGCCAGCTCAGGGCGATTTGCCATGAGGTGCTTGTACTGGGTCTCTTTGAGGCCGCCAACCCAACCGGAGTGACGACGGTAGTACTTCTGCTCGAGCTTCTTGCCGGTGAGGACTGCGTCCTTGGCATTGATGATGATTACGTAGTCGCCGCAATCAACATGGGGAGTGTAATCGGTTTTGAGCTTGCCGCGGAGCAGGTCTGCAGCAGCAGCAGCGGTCTTGCCCAGGGGCTTGCCGGCTGCATCAAGGACATACCATTTTCTTTCAACGGTTTCCTTGGTAAGCATAGTTGTGGACATATCTGTGCCTCCAAATAAAATAATAAATATCTTTGACTTTTTAATACCGCGCGTTTACAATACTTTCAGCGCGCTTTATTTTTATACCACAGCGCAGGCAAGCTGTCAACATTAAATTTAATTCTCGTTTTGAAAACTCTTAAAATCTCGCGAAATCGCTTAAAATCTCGTTAATGCTAAATTCCATTTTGAAAAACATTTGGAGAAAAACTATGGACATTAGAAATCTCAATGAATTTTCAGGGCTTATTCGCAAGGCCGTTGATGATTATAATATGATAGAAGAGGGCGACAAAATCGCCGTCGGCGTATCCGGCGGAAAGGACAGTCTGCTCCTGCTTCTTGCGCTCAAGCACCTGCAAAGCTATTACCCTAAGCACTTTGAGCTGGAGGCAATCACCATTGAGCTTGGTTTCGAGGGCATGGATTTCACCCCCGTAAAGGAGCTGTGCGCTGAACTGGATATCCCCTACACCTGCCTCAAAACCGACATAAAGGAAATCGTCTTTGACGTGCGCAAGGAGGATAACCCCTGCTCGCTCTGCGCGAAGATGCGCCGCGGTGCACTCAATGACGCAATCAAGGCTCGCGGAATTTCAAAGCTCGCCCTTGGCCATCACTTTGACGACGCGGTGGAGACATTTATGATGTCGCTTCTGTTCGAGGGGCGGATCAGTTGTTTTCGCCCCGTGACCTATCTCGACCGCTCCGGCGTGACGCAGATCCGTCCGCTCATCTACGCCGGGGAGCAGAAAATCGCCAACGTCGCGGAGGCGCTGGCACTGCCGGTCGTGGAAAACCCATGCCCCATGGACAAAACCAGCAAGCGTCACGAGATCAAAGCACTTTTGAAAGAGATGAGCGCCGACTACCCGGATATGAAATCCAAGGTCTTCGGCGCGATGCAGCGCTTCCCGCTCGACGGCTGGGCTCCGGCGGAGAACCGGCACAGGATCATAAATGAAAAATGATCGGAATTCTACTTGAATTGTACAGAATGTGTAAAAAATAATTATTTTCTGTTCAAACTTTTATTGAAATTTCCAAAATTATGTGATATAGTATATCAATAAACAGAGTATAGGATATACGGCAGGGACAATATGTTTCAGGGATTTACCAATAAAGCCTCGGAGTTTCTCTGGGAGCTGGCATTCAATAACGACAGGGAATGGTTTCGCGAGCATAAGGCGGAGTTTGAGGAGCATGTGCAGAAACCCATGAAGGCTCTTATGCGCGAGACGGTGGACGAAATGAACGCCCGT
>JAZLGD010000031.1:0-10821 GCA_045616105.1 Oscillospiraceae bacterium
ACTGCTGACGGGGCTGTCGGGATTTTTCTCGGGTGTGCCGTTTTCAGCGCCTGTATTGTTTTCCGTATATCGGCTGACATCGCTCATGTCATATAGAGATGTCTGCCCGTTAAGAAAACGGACATAGGAAACAAGCGCATAGCAGGCCTGATCGGTAGCGATACAGTTAACTTCTCCGCCGGAATAACCGTCCGTGCTTTCAAGCACATGTGCAAAGCCGCGGCTATCTTCAACATAGTACTCCATCAGCGCGTCAATGGCCGAAGCGTTTTTTACAAAACGGCTGTCCGTGTTCGGGTCGATTCCCCATGCAGTGCAGGCAACAATGACCTGCGCAATGCTTTCGGAGTTTTCGCTTCCCCAGGAGCTGTATCCGCCGTTTTCCTGCTGTATTGAGGAAAGGCAGCTAAAGCCGCGCTCTGCTGCGGATTCGACTGCAGGATTGCTGCGGTAAGTGACAAGTGCCTGCAATGCCATGGCGGTCATATCCGGGTCAGCCACGCTGCCCGAAAGTGCCCAGCCACCGTCCGAAAGCTGGCCCGACAGAATGTAGTCAACGCATTGCTGCCTTACCTGACTGTCATAGCCGGCGGAATCAAGAGCAATAAGCGCAAAAACCGGGCCGTTTAAGCCCTGCTTTGTAAGCCATTTAAAATCATCCAAAGGTGCTACAAGGTTTATTCCCGCCACATTTTCCGCGTTTCTGCCAATGGACGACAGGGCAATAATCAAGCGGGAGTTTTCCGTTGATTTTACCTTGTGCAGCTTGCCATCCTGATTGACACTTGCAGCCGTTTCGGCAACAGTTTTTTCGATTCGGGAATAGTAATCTGAAAAATATTTGCTGTCGGTGCCGTAATAAGCGCCTCTGGCAAGGCAGAGCACAGTCCATTCTCCGGCTGTTGTTCCGAATTCGGGAGACGGAACATCTGCGGCAAGCTGCCGCAGGCTTTCGTCAAGCGCGGTTTGCGGAGAACTGTCTGCAGCAGCAATGCTTATAAGCATTGCTGCTGCCATTATTATTGAACAAAGCTGTATTATTCTTCGTTTCATGCCGAAACTATGCAGTCGAGAGTTCTGAACATAACAGTTGCGGACATTCCGCGGTTTGCAGTGCCGTTGGGGCTGAACATATTGTTTCCGGTGCCGTTCATAATGCCGAGATTGCTGATTGCATTTACTGCCTCAACATAGGGGCTTGCAATATCGCCTGCATCCTTATAGCCGACGGGAGCGAGGTCACTCTTTTCAAACTCGCCGATCTGTTTGAGGTAACGGTAGAGGAAGGTTGCCATCTGCGCACGGGAGATTTCCTGATTCGGGCGGAAGGTGCCGTCAGTATATCCGTTGATTATCTCGTTCTCAACACCCCATATAACAGCGTCCTTGTATGCGTCTGCTATGGTAGATGCGTCCTTGAAGTCCAGCTTGCCATCGGTCTTTTCGCCGAAGCCGTTGTAAAGCATGGTGATAAACTGTGCGCGGGTTACATTTGCGTTGGGACGGAAGGTACCGTCGGGATAACCGTTGATGATGCCGCAAATATGAGCGCTGATAATGTAGTCATGGTAGCCGGATGCGGAAATATCGCTGAACGGGTCGTTGGAATGATCATTGGTCTGAGCGATATCTTCGGTTTCACCCTCGCCGCAAACACTGCATTCGCGGGTCTTGAGGCCGCCGTCTTCAACACATGCGGGAACTACGGTTTCCCAGTCGGACCACTTGTGACCCAGTGCGGGAACGGTTTCCTGAGCCTTGAATACCTCATTGCAGAGCGAGCAGTGGCTACCCTCGGTCAGACCGGTCTTGGTGCAGGTTGCCGCAACTGCTTTATCGGTTACAGCTTTGTGACCGAGTGCAGGAATGGTTTCCTGAGCCTTGAATACCTCGTTGCAGAGCGAGCAGTGGCTGCCCTCGGTCAGACCGGTCTTGGTGCAGGTTGCCGCAACTGCCTTATCTGTTACTTCCTTGTGCATTGACTCAGCAGAGAGAAGTGCGACTGCATTATCGACTTCATCCTGAGATGCGGTCAGGTTTTTCATCACGTCAATAACCTGTGCATTAACCGGTGCTTTCTCGCATCTGTTTGCATAAGCGATATACAGCTCGTCCTTGTTTGCGCCGTTAAAGTAAGGATCGCCAAAGCCCCAGCCGTTATCTATGCCGAGATCGAGGCCGTAGCCCCACAGGCTGAACTGCCAGCGAACAACATATGTGTTGCCGTAATCCTCGTAACCATCGTAGCCTTTATAGTCTTCAAAACCAAAATCAGCACAGCCGACGGGAGTCATAAGATTATTTACGGTTATCATCCATCCGGCCATCATGCTATAGTCAAATTCGCCGAGATAAGCATCGTCGTTTCCGTCATTGTCGCTGTTGTCCGGACCGCCGTTTTCGGTGATGACCTCGGGAATGTTGACTTTTCCGGTGTCAAGACCCTTCAGAGCCTTCAGGTATGCACCGCTTTCCCATGTGCCGCCCATATCGTAATCAATGCCGTTGTCGATAAGGAAAGCCAGGGTTGCCATACCGGCAGTCAGCTTGGACTGCTCATAAGGGCCATAGCCCTTTGTTGCGATAAGAGCATTGATCTCATCAAGTGTATAGGCCTTGGGACCGCAATAGATTCCCTGACCTAAGGTCAGTCCTTCCACGGATACAACGACGGTGAATTCATCGTCATCGCTTCCGTTGTCAGCAAATGCCATTACGGAGAATGACATGAGCATTGCCATCACAAGCAAAATTGTGAGTATGCGTTTGCCTGAGTTTTTCATTTTTATACCTCCAAAAATTAATCTTTCTTTTCTTTGAGTCCCGCTTTTTCAAGCGCTCTCGGCCATGGACCGAGAAATGCCTTTATTCGGGAGCGGCTCACTTCATCAAAATCCGACTTCTGAGGAGCGCGGCCCAGCTCTTCCGCCTTTTCCCTGAGCTGAGAAATTGCCCAGTCCGTCTTCTCCTGCTTTGTCTGCATAAAAAAACACCCTTTCGACACGGTCGAAAGAGTGTAGCGGACTTATCTGAAAAATTGCAACGCAAGGAAGACCCTGAGTGTGGGCATAAAAAAGAAGAGCTCACCTCAAAGCCATATGCGGCATTGATAAATCGGCTGCACTCTTCACACCAAAGTATATGTTAACCTAAAAAGCACGGCAGGTCTCCTGACTTATGACCATGAAGCCAACCTTCTCAATGCACCCGCATTTTTACAGCATACATCAATGGTATATAGGCTCCCTTATCGTCAAATACAGTAATGGCGGTTGTCCCGGATTCGAACCGGGTTCCCTTTTGATTTACTCAGCTTACAACTTTTCAAACCGTACTTCCAATATCAAGTTCAATTGTAAAGATTATTATAACTTGTTGTCGAAGTTTTAGCAACAAAAATGTTTCCGCATAATAAAAAAGCCGTTTTTGACGAAAAACGGCTTTCGCATTAAGCAACATTTACTGGTTTGCGACCTTCTGGCGAATTATTTCAAGTAATTCATCGCTCAATACATGTTCCATACTGCAGGCATTTTCTTTTGCAAGCGCAGGGCCTGCGCCTAAGTACTGCAAAAATTCAATCAGGAGCAAGTTGCGTTCAAGAATCTTTTCTGCTTTCACTCGCCCTGAATCCGTCAGGAAAATTCTTCCCGCTGGCTGTACTGTAACGAGCCCGCCTTCCTGAAGCTTTTTTACGGCAACGGAAACGCTTGCCTTGGAGTAGCCCAGCTCCTTGGCAATATCCACATTACGCACAAAACCGTACTCTTTTTCAATAGAAAGAATGGTTTTGAGATACATTTCCCTTGATTCGGTATCGTTTTTCATGTGCATTACCTCGCTATCCTGCCAAACAGAGCTTTCTTTGCGCATTCGCGCTCGGTCACTTCTTCACTAACCGAGTAGCCTAAGTTACGGATTACCTGCTTAATCTTTTCGGTGTCCAGTGTTTCGGCGCGCACAAGCGTTTGCTCCTTACGCCGGTCAGAATTAACGCTTTTAATATCGGCAGCCATTCGCACGGCATCATTAATGTGACTTTCGCACATCCCGCATGCCATACCCTTAACTGTAAAAATATATTCTTTCATAATCAGCAGCCCTTTCTTACAGTTAGTTTCGCCTAACTGCGCCCGGTTAAATAAGCAGGGAGAAAATCTCCCTGCTTATGCTATTTCTTTTGACTGTGGCAAGAGCCCGCCATGGCACAGTGGCCGCAATTGCAGCCGCAGGAGGACTTGCCGCTCTTCTTATCTTTTACCACTTTGCAGACGATTGCCGCGACTATTGCTGCGAGAACTATGCAGACAATGATTGTTCCGATATTTTTTGATATCCATGCGAGCATGACTGAGACTCCTTTCGATTTTATTTAACTGCAACTGTCTTGGTGAGCTTAGTAGCCTCCTTGTAGGGGCGGACGAGCATATAAACCATAGCCGCAAAAACTGCGATTGCCGCAATCAGACCGATTACATTCACATTGCCCGTGAAGAGGCCGCCGAACTGATTTATCATCAGTGCAACGCAGTAAGCAAAGCCGCACTGATAAGCGATTGCAAACCAAGTCCATTTTGCGTTATTCATTTCGCGCTTTATTGCGCCGATTGCCGCAAAGCAGGGGGCGCACAGAAGATTGAATACGAGGAAGGAATAGCCCGTTATGCAGGTAAAGGTTGCCGAGAGAGTTTCATATGCATTGCCTGCTGCACCGTAGAGTATGCCCATGGTGCCGACGATGTTTTCCTTTGCAACAAGGCCTGTGATGGAGGCAACTGCCGCCTGCCATGTTCCCCAGCCGAGGGGTCTGAATATCCACGCGATTGCGCCGCCGATAGCAGCGAGGATGGACATGTCGAGCTCGTCTTCAGCCAGCATGCGGAAGCCGTCTTCCGTGAAACCGAAGTAGGATGTGAACCAGACGACTATGGTGGAGAGCAGAATGATTGTGCCGGCCTTCTTAATGAAGCTCCAGCCGCGCTCCCACATGGAGCGTAGAACGTTTTTGATAGTGGGCCAGTGGTATGCGGGAAGCTCCATGACGAAGGGAGCGGGGTCGCCGGCAAACATTCTGGTCTTTTTCAGCATGATGCCCGAAATTATGATGGCGGCCATGCCCACAAAGTATGCGCTTGTTGCAATCCATGCAGAGCCGCCGAAGATTGCGCCTGCTATCATTGCGATAAAGGGAACCTTTGCGCCGCAGGGGATAAAGGTTGTGGTCATGATTGTCATGCGGCGGTCACGCTCGTTTTCGATAGTGCGGGATGCCATGATGCCCGGCACGCCGCAGCCTACGCCGACGAGCATGGGGATGAAGGATTTGCCTGAAAGTCCGAACTTGCGGAACACTCGGTCGAGAACGAAGGCTATACGGGACATGTAGCCGCATGCTTCCAGAAATGCGAGCATGAGGAACAGCACCAGCATCTGAGGCACAAAGCCGAGAACGGCGCCTACACCGGCAACGATACCGTCAAGAATAAGTCCGCTCAGCCAGTCAGCACAATTTGCTTTCTCAAGGGCGTTTTCAACGAGAACGGGAACACCGGGCACCCAGACACCGTAATCTGCGGGATCGGGTTCATCGCCCATCTCCTCGATGGTTGCGAGTGCTTCCTTGTAATCTGCGATGGTTGCTGTCTCGGTTTCAACCGCGAGAGTTTCTTCGTCTTCAACTTCATAGGTGAAGCTGTCTGCGGGTTCAGTGCCGTTTTCTTCAATGTATGCTTCATAGCCGTCTACTATCAGAGCAGCATCGCCGTATGCTTCCGTGTCATCGCTGTATGCCGCGCCGCCGCAGAGATGCCAGCCGTCGCCGAACAGTCCGTCATTTGCCCAGTCGGTTGCGGGGGCGCCGACAGCGACCATTGCAATCCAGTAAACGAGAAACATTACTACGGCAAATATGGGAAGTCCGAGCCAGCGGTTGGTTACTATCTTATCTATCTTGTCCGAGCTTGTGAGCTTGCCTGCGCTCTTTTTTCTATAGCAGGACTTAATAGCTTCGCCTATGTATATATAGCGCTCGTTGGTGATGACGGACTCGGAGTCGTCATCCATTTCCTCTTCAACGGCCTTGATGTCGTTTTCGATGTGCTCAAGAACCTCGGGCTCCAGATTGAGCGCTTCGAGCACTTTTTCGTCACGCTCAAAAATCTTTATGGCATACCAGCGCTGCTGCTCCTCGGGCATGCTGTGAACTGCCGCTTCCTCGATGTGAGCGATTGCGTGCTCAACCAAGCCGGAGAAGGTGTGCATGGGAACTGTTTTTCCGCTTTTTGCCGCAGCAATTGCGGCCTCGGCGGCCTCAACTATGCCGGTTTCCTTAAGCGCGGAAATTTCAACAATTTTGCAGCCGAGCTGACGGGAAAGCTCTTTAGTATCTATCTTGTCGCCGTTTTTCTTAACAATATCCATCATGTTGATGGCAACAACAACGGGGATGCCCAGCTCTGTGAGCTGAGTTGTAAGATAAAGGTTTCTTTCAAGGTTTGTGCCGTCGACAATGTTGAGTATTGCGTCAGGGCGCTCGCCGATGAGATAGTTTCTTGCGACTACTTCCTCCAGAGTGTAAGGGGAGAGAGAATAAATTCCGGGAAGGTCGGTGATGGTAACATCGCTGTGCTTTTTAAGCTTACCTTCCTTTTTTTCGACCGTAACACCGGGCCAGTTGCCTACGAACTGATTGGAACCGGTAAGAGCATTGAACAGCGTCGTTTTGCCGCAGTTCGGATTGCCCGCCAGAGCAATTCTGATATTCATTTTAAAGTTCCTTTCTTTGACGGTTAGTCATAACTAACCTCTGTTCAAAATTTTTTATTCCACTTCAATCATTTCAGCGTCGGCTTTTCGGAGCGAAAGCTCATAGCCGCGCACAGTAACTTCAATGGGGTCGCCAAGGGGTGCAAGCTTACGAACATAGACCTCAACGCCTCTGGTAATGCCCATGTCCATAATGCGCCTTTTAACGGCACCTTCACCGTGGAGCTTGACTACCTTTGCGGTCTCACCGATCTTTACTTCACGAAGATTCTTCATACCTGCGTTTCCTCCTTAAATCATGATTTTTCTTGCCATTTCCTCGCTTATGGCAACGCGGGCTTCTTTAACATTGACTATGACATTTCCCGCAAGGGATGTTATCACGGTAACATTGCCGCCCACGACAAATCCGAGATTCTCAAGATGCTTCCTGACCTCAGGACTGCCGCCGATTTTTTTCACAGTGTTTTCTTCGCCGACATTTGCAAGAGCCAAAGGCATCATGTCATCATCTCCTCTAACCGGTTAGCTTTCGCTAACTCGAAATCTTAAAATATAGTCAGCGGTTACCTTCCGCTAACTTAATGACATTATAGTTACCTAAGACTAACTTGTCAAGGGCTTTAGAAGAAATTTTGAAAATTCACGAAAAAGCTTTGCCGCTTGAATTCAAGTCGGAATAATGATAAAATGTTAAAAACTCCGGAGGTGTGGCTATGTCACTGCGAGAATCAGGCGAAATGTACCTTGAGTCGATACTCATACTC
This sequence comes from Oscillospiraceae bacterium, assembly GCA_045616105.1. Lineage (GTDB taxonomy): Bacteria > Bacillota > Clostridia > Oscillospirales > Oscillospiraceae > F23-B02. Next base: position 7,533 of record JAZLGD010000031.1, read on the forward strand.
TCGAAAAAGAATAACACAGTGCGTTCTATTGATGTTGCGGAATATATGGGCTTTTCCAAGCCCTCGGTCAGTCGCGCAATGGGCAGCCTGAAAGAGCAGCGATATGTAATCATTGATAACGAAGGTTATATCGCCCTGACGGAAAAGGGAAGAGCCATCGCCGAGACAATGTATGAGAGACATATCCTGCTGACGGATTTTCTTGTACGCCTCGGAGTTGACGAAGAAATTGCTGTTGCAGATGCCTGCAAAATCGAGCATGACATCGGTGAAGAAACCTTCAACGCCATAAAAAAGCATATGTCAGAGCACTTATAAGGAGCGCCGATTATAGATTGTATAAGAAAAGCAAAACGGTTCATATCATACGATATGAACCGTTTCGTTGTTTTCTGCGCCACATGAAAACGCAGAAGAACTGCTGCATAATAAGTAAGTATTACATAATTGTGGGGGATGAAAGGAGTAACCTATATATTCTGCAGAAAACTCATGTGCTGCATAATATTCAATTTAAAAAATGTTTTGCCGCGTGGCGACGTGAAATGTATATCAATTTGACTGATATTCAAGAAGCAGATTGTTTACCGCCCGGGGGACAAGCCCTGAAAAGTCCTTGCGGTACTTGCTCAGTTCCGCTATAAGCGATGATGATATGCCGGAATTATCGGCTCTGAAATAGATTGTTTCGAGCTTTGGGGCAATCAGCTTGTTGACTGCGGCTATGTTTTCCTCATAGTCATAGTCCATGCGGTTTCTCAGACCCCTTATTGTGTAGCCTATGTCGTTTTCGTTGCAGAAGTCCGCAATTACTCCCTCATAGACCTGAACAACGCAATTTGTGATGCCTTCTTCCTTCAGGGTGCAGTTGATTGCATCTGCCATCAGGTCGGCAGGATAGCGCCTGCTTTTTTCAGAATTAGCTGCAACTACTATATACAGCTTTTCGAACATTGCCGAAGCCTTTTTAACGATATCGTGGTGACCGTTCGTATAACAGTCGAAGCTTCCTGCATAGACAGCTCTCATAACGCAGTCCTTCTTTCTGAGTCATATCTTTTTGAAAGCTCCGCAGGGCAGGAAGCCCTGCGGAGTATAAAGCATGTTATCAGATGAGGTTCTTTTCCTTCAGATCTGCAATCTTTGCATCGTCGTAGCCGAGAAGGGTCTTCAGAATGGTTTCGGTGTCCTGACCGAGGCTGGGAGCGCCGCGCCATACCTGACCGGGAGTGCCGGACATCTTGGGAACGATACCGAATGCAGTGATTTCCTTGCCGAGAGTCTGGTCTTCATACTTGATGAAGTCGCCGCGCTTCTGGTAATGCTCGTTTTCGAGGCAGTCCTTTGCGCCCATTACACGGCTGCAGGGAACCTTGAATTTTGCCATTGCGTCCTCAATCTCCTGTGCGGTGCGTGCTGCACACCACTCGATGGTCTTTGCATCGAGCTCTCTGCCCTTTTCGGAAGCAACTGCTTCGAGGCCGGAGGAGCAATCCTTGTAGTTGAAGTACTCGAGGTCAAATTCCATTGCCTGAATAGCTCTCTTGTAAACGCCGGGGCCGAATGCACCGAGTGCGACATCGTAGCCGTCCTTGGACTTGAACAGACCGTAGGGCTGGAATGCAGCGGACTTGTTGCCGGAACGGGTGTTCTCGCGTCCTGCCATGGTGTAGGAGGTGTAAAGGTCGCAGCAGTAGCTTGCCTGAACCTCGAACTGTGCGATGTCAACTACCTGACCTTCGCCGCCCTTGAGGACATTGATATATGCAGCAAGAACTGCGAATACGGTTGCATAAGCGGAGGTGAAGTCGTTCAGCCAGGGCTTACCGACAACGGGTTCGCCGCCCTTTTCACCGTTGAGGCCCATCCAGCCTGAGAATGCCTGACCGATCATATCGTAGGAAGCGCGGTCACAGTACTCGGGCAGACCGCCGAATGCGGGATTGCCGTAGCCGCTGACGTGAGCGATGATGAGCTTGGGGTTGATGGCAAGCAGATCTTCGTCGCGGATACCCAGCTTTTCGAGCCATACCATGTTTTCCATGAATACGTCTGCGTCCTTGATCAGGCCGTAGAACAGCTCCTTAACTTCGGGGTGCTTAAGGTTGAGCTCGAGGGAAAGAGACAGCTTGTTGCGGCCGTCCTGTGCCCAAGAGGTGCTGACTACCTTGCCGTCTTCCTTTGCGAAGGGAGCAAGAACACGGAGAGTGTCGCCTACGCCGGGACGCTCAATGTGGATAACTTCTGCGCCGAAGTCAGCAAGCAGAGTTGCTGCATAAGGCATAGCAACGAGGGAACCAGTGTCAATTACACGCATACCTGCGAAGGGACCGTACTTAGGGATAATCTGTTTACGTTCGCTCATTTTCATAATCTCCTTTTTGAAATTATTAATTTTTTAACAAGTTTTATTCTTGATATGCTTCGGTTTCCGATTTGGAAACCGAAGCGTTATTTCGTTTATGCTCTGCGGTTCTTTATTTCTTCGATGACAGCGGGAAGAACGGTTTTGAAGTCCGCTACCGCGCCGTAGTGAGAAACATCGAATATGGGGGATGCCGCATTGTGGTTAATGCTGACGATGCACTTTGAATTCTGCATGCCTACCTGATACTGAACAGAACCCGAAATCGCAACATTGATGATCATGTCGGGTTTTACGGCTGTACCGGACTGACCGATTTGTGCGTCGTGGGGCAGGAAGCCGTTATCAACCAGAGGTCTGGATGCGGCAAGCTGTCCACCGAGCAGGTCTGCAAGCTCCTTAAGCATGGCAAGCTCTTCCTCGGTCTTTACGCCGCGTCCGCCTGCGACCAGCACGTTGGACTGATCGATGGGTGTACCGACAACGACCTTGGGCTCAACACTGAGAACCTCATAGCATTCTTCCTTGTCGACAGTAATTGTCTCAACAATGACCTCGCCCTTGCGGGAGGTATCCGGCTCCAGAGGAGTGAATATCTTCGGACGAACGGTGACCATCTGAGGTCTGCACTCGAGGATGACGATATGAGCAAGAATGCTGCCGCCGTAAGCGGGTGTGGTCTGGTAGAATACATCGTCTTCGTCATAGCCGAGGTCGATTGCATCTGCTGTGAGGCCGGTCTTGAGAGTGATCATCATGCGGGGAGCGAAGTCGCGTCCGAGACTTGTTGCGGGATACATGATAATTGAGGGCTTGTACTTCTCGGCAAGCTGAGTTAGAGCCTGCTGATAAGGTCTTGCGCTGTAGGATGCAAGATTTTCGTGCTCTGCAATTATGACCTGATCTGCGCCGCCTGCAATAAGA
>JAZLGD010000032.1:0-4848 GCA_045616105.1 Oscillospiraceae bacterium
AAGCTCAGCGTGGTGATAACCCTGATTCTGGCCTTTGTGTTCCTGCATGAGGAGTTTACAAGCAAATCATTGATAGGCTGTGCGTTAATAGCCGCCGGAACTTTGTTTATGGTAATATAACGCAATAAAACACAGGGGACAAATCCAAAACGGATTTGTCCCCTGTGTTTATTTATTCTGCCATGTTCCGACGGCTTCTTCTTTTCCGTCTGAGATGCGCACTCTTTTAACAGCGCCGCCATGGAATTTCATGGGCGCTTTCCCTGCGGCGTAGCCATAGCCATCCAGAGCAAGGCTTTCTGTCAACTCGGACTCTATGGTTATTTTCAATCCTACCGCCTTAATGGCATAACTATACCGTCCATCTATCATTTTAGCATCAATGACCGGCCTTTTTTTGCCAAGCACATGGAGCCATCCGTGGAATGATTCGGGGGAATCCTGAACAAAATAGCCCAACACTTTCAGCTTGCCGAGAAAACTATCAACGACATGATCGGTATAGTATTCGTAACCCTGTTCAAAAAGCATATCAAGTTCCTTTCGGTATTTCCATGGGACGGCGTTCGATGTGGTCGTACCATTTTTCCAGTAGTGGTTGAGCAATTGCCATAGCCTTCATATCCAGATTGAAAAAGTATATGACAAGGCTTGCGGCGAAGAGGGATGCGCCAATAGCGCCAATAGTGACAGGTATTTTTATAAGCTTATTCATATCTAATCTCCTTACCACGCATTATCATCATCAATGGACTCGAGTGACGGGTCAAGCGGCTCTTCGCCCAAAACGGTGTGCATGTAGCGATTGACCTGATCTCTCATACTCTGGCGGTTTGCTTTGCGTGGATCGAGCAGAGCGTGGGGTACCCAGATTACATGTATGCCGCGCTTCGCGGCTTCTTCTTCATAGATGCCGTGCCAGCCCGTAAGAGCCTTGCACGCCATTTGCTCACACATGACGATCATGTCCAGTTTGAACTCCTCGCAGAAGCGCCAGACATCGTCAACACCCAGCCTGAAGCCACCTTCGGAGCGGTTTCGCATTATCATTTTGACATAGAGGTCTGCAAGATCGTACATAGCTTTTTCGCGGTTTTCGGGAGTGTCTGTATCGGCGTATATCTCCGTTGAGGTGAGGTTCAGCATATGAGTTATACCCACTATGCCCCAACAGTTGAGAAGCCAGTTGGGGAAGGCGGTATAAAACTCAGCCTGAACGCCCCAGATAAGTGCGCGATGGCGAATCTCAGTTGCCACAAGTTCCTTGTTCTTGTAACCCTCATACATGATATCGCGTATTTTGCGGTCAATTTCCAGATATTCCTCGCTCTTTGTGTTGAGCATTCGGGTGTAGTAAAGGTCGCGGTATAGATTTATGACATTTTCCGGTACCTGCGGATAATCGGTTTTGTTAATTTCAAGCATTTCAAGGAAAATGCGAGTCTGTTCATTGAGCATTTTCATGTTGCGGAAGTATTCGCCCCAGTCCCACTTTTCACCTGTCTGTTCTTCAACGAATCTAATAGCGGAGCGAATTTCATCGGCAGCATATTCAAGTATCAGCTCGTCCTCGATATGCTCGGGAGCGGCTATTGCAAAGCTGGGTTTTTTATAGTGCCAGTCCTCAATTCCGTTGCCCATGAGTGATGAGTCGCAGGTGGTGTTGCAGTGCAGCATGCACTTGCCGATATCCGCAGTATCGTCCTCAATGCAGAGACCGAGCTCGGACTTGGGCATGGTACACACATCGCCTGTTATACCAAATTCCTCGGCTCTGTCTATGTAGCGAATCTGCGAATCTTTGGAAACGGCGCATAGCGCAAAAACAGCGAAAACCTGCGGGCACATGAAATGAAGATTGGGGAAGCCGAACAAAAGCTCCTCCATCATGTTCTCGTCCATGATTACCATTTTGTCGCTTAGCGCTTTGTCGCCGCCGATGTTCTGGTCGGCTGCAAACATTAGCTTCATGGAATTCATTATTTGCTCAACGATAAAGTCGAATTCAATATGGGAAAGCCGAAGCTGCTTTCCGCGAAGACCTTCGTTGCAGCGGTCAATAAAGTCCGGTGTGGCAATATAGTTTAACATCCAGCGGTATCTGAGGAAGCCTTTAAAGCACTGCTTATTGCACAGAAATTTGAAGAGACCGGCCCATGTTTTCAGCCAGCATTTGTAGTCAAACCATGTGTCCTCAAGTCCGCGCCATTCACGGCGTTTACGGGTCTTGCCGCCGCCGTAAAAATTACCGAGAGACTCGCTGTTCATTTTCTTTCCCATCAGAGTTTACCTCCCTGAAGTTTTTTAATTTCAACGCTTTCAACAAAGGCCTGAACTCTCGTGCGAATCTGTCCCGAGGAGCCGACAACATAAGGCCTGTCGATGCTGAGAACGGGCCAGCCGTAATCCTGCGCAAGTATAAGGCTTGCACCTGCTTTCTCATAGGGCCAGAAATTGCAGAAGTTCATCTGCTGAAGAATAATTCCGTCTGCGTTATACTCTTTCGCAAGGCGGTCAATGTATTCCTTGCGGGCGGCAATTCGTTCATTGTCCATATATCTCGGACACTGGCATTGCATGACATAATGGCGGCAAATCTGCTCAAGTACATCGTCGGTGCCGTTCAGCTCGATGGGAGTTCTGCCCGGGAATGAGCCGAAGCAGTGACGGTCAGCCACAACCGCAACACCGGCGTCCTCAATGAGCTTTATAAAATCAGGGTCATCTATTACGCTGCCCGCAAGCACCGCCTTGACGCGAAACTGCTTTTCCTTGTCCGGCTTGCGGCTTTTAAGTTCCTTTGCAGTCTCTTTGAGCTTGTCTTTTATGAGATACCACGGCGCACAGTATGTGGCAAGGCACAGCACTGCAAACTCATACCCCGTAATTGTGGGATTATCCAGCTTGCGGTATTCGCCAATATCATTTATGAGTGCGCAAATTTCATTGTAGTTTCCTACCGCAGTACGAAGAGCATCATCTGAAACATCAATTCCGAAAACCTCGTTAAGCTTGTTCAGCGCTCTTGCTCTGCACATTCTCGTCATGTGGCGTACTGCGTTCTCGTCCGCCTTCATAGGTGTGTCAACATGGGATACAAAAAACTTCTCATTGTTTTTATCGCAGGTGTGCAGGTTTTCAATGTTCTCGATTGCGCTGGTCATCTGTGAACAGGCAAAGGGTTCTATGATACAGTCGAGAAAACTGAAGCCACCCTCAAGACTACGCTCTAAAAGCGCGCGGGCAAATTCGCAGTTGAAGCTGGACATATAGTATGTACCCATCTCCATGGAGCTTGTGCGGGGTGCGCGGAGCTTAACCGCAAAGCAGCCCGGCAGATTCAGCAGAACCTCCGGCATCTGATAGCATACAGTGCCGATGCAGATGTTTCCGTCTTCGCGGGCTTTGTCTATCAGAGCATTGCCGCTGTCCAGCAAGAGTTTTTCAAAATACATTAGGTGCTTGAGGTCTTTCACTTGAATTCCTCCTATATGTTTTGTATAGATACATAATATAAAAATGAAAAACTATGTACAACTAAGCAAGAAGATGTTCTAAAAAACTCACAAAAAATGTGACCACGGATTAATGACAAAAGCTGCGCTGTGTTTCATAATCAAATACAAAAAATAAAAAACTGTACGAATTTTTCGGACAGCGAATGAGTTGATGAGAGCCGCTAAGGTTTTTCCTAAAGCAATATATGTTTTTGTAGTGCAATGTGATGTTCGTGCGCAAGTTGTGCAAGTCAGCTTTGCCCGTGCAAAGATATTGCCTGATAAATAAGAATTGAATAAAAGCGACTCACGAAATTCTTTCGTGTGGGTCACTTTCTGATGCTGTTTTTGTTGATAGTAAAGAACTGAAGTGTTAAACTGAAAAATACAGAATATAGGTTCTAAGGTGTCATTATTCAATCGAATGGCATGCGCTGCGATACCGAAAGCGCATTGCTCAGATAAAGAGTAGGGGTACGAACGGTTTTCTTCACTCTCTCTTTGAGTTGCAGCCCATTCGTTTTGCGATGTCGTGTGATACATAATCGAGATGATTTACGGAGGTAACTGTATGAATTTACGAGTCAACAAAAATGCTTGTATCGGGTGCGGTGCATGTGATGACGGCTGCCCGGCCGGTGCAATTTTCATGGATGGTTTCGCAGAGATTGACACAGACGCATGCATTGAATGCAATATATGCGTTGGTTTGTGTCCTGTGAATGCAATTACAGATGATGAATATTCCAAGCCGCAGGAAGTACTTGACCTTGGAAACGCTGAAATCGAGCAAAAGATAAGACAGTACCGATTAACATTGAGTGCTTCCGCTTACGGAACAATTCTTGCGGAACTACAAGATGCAAATGTGCTATGTCCCGGAAAAGAAGAAAATGGTCGTTTTTATCACTCGGTAATCAAAGAGCCAAACGGTAAAACCTATTTCATGGTCTTCACTTCGAAAGAGCATATGAAGGAGCGATCCGCATCGTTCAAAGCGATTCGGTTCACAGACGCAGCTAAGCTGGCAGTAGATGCTGTAAATGACGGAGTACAGGCAGAAGCTGTCGTTCTTAACCCGCATACCGACCGTATGGTAATTGCCATTGCGCACTGCGAACAGATCGTGGCGCTCGAGAACGAGCGAAGGGAAACAGGGGTTAAGAAAACGGCGGAGTTTAAGACTCCGGCACTCGGAGGGACCAATAACGAGGATGTTGACAGCCTTATCACAAAAGCCGCAAAGGAAAAAGAGCCGAAGCTCCTCGACCAGATCCTCAGTCTGCTGTACACCAGAGATGTTCGAATTAAGATTCAGAGAAGGGAAAACGGAAAAGACTCCATTTCGTTC
>JAZLGD010000033.1:0-8237 GCA_045616105.1 Oscillospiraceae bacterium
GGTGAACTCTTTGAGCTTTGCCTCGTCATCCGTGCCGAAGTACAGACGCACAGTCTTATCCCAGATCTGCTCTGCAATCTCGTGAGGGGTTCCCATGAAGCTCTGTGAAATGCTGTGGTCATTCTCGCTGTATCCCACATAGGCCAGGAACACTGATGCCATTTCGAACACGGGATGTCCCATGCAGAGGGTGTCCATATCGATGAGCAGTACCTCGCCGTTTTGCATCATGACGTTCTTTATGTGATAATCGCCGTGCATCATGTGATTGTCCACGGGAACTGCCTTGACCAGATTTACCAGCTTATCCGCCTTATCTGCAGGGAGATAATCTCTGAGGAATTCCGCCCAGCCAAGCGCTACTTCCTTCATGTCGGGCATATCGCCGGGCTTGAGCTCGGTTGCGTGAATTTTCTTAAGCAGGTCTACATACAGCTCCACATAGTAGTCAAGCTTTTCGGGCTCGGCGGCAATGAGCTTTGCAAAGGATTTTGCATTCAGCAGCTCGAAAACCGAACCGTAGCTGTCACCGACCTTGACAACATCATAGGGTATGGCGGTAGGAATACCCAGCACAAAGGCCTTGCGTGCAAGCTCGCGCTCGCGGTGAATATCGGGCAGAGCGTCAGAATTATAGTACACCTTGATAATCGTATCGGGGTCAAGGCGGTAAACCTTGCCGTTTGCGCCCTGACCGATTGCCTCGCAGCCTTCAACGGAAAGGCGGCGGTAAGCCTTCTCAATAGTGATTATCTCGGTAAAGCCCGTCATTTCGAAAATATCGTAAACCTCGGAGGGTGCATTTACGATTTTGAGCTCCGGCACACTCTTTCTGAGCTTGAGTATGACGCGCAGTCCTGCGGATGATATATACTCAAGGTTTTCCGCATCAAGCACAACGTTATCGCCGGTGTTTTCGGAAAGGATTTTTTCAATCTCCGCATCAACCTTCTCTGAGTTAGTTGAATCTATGCGTCCTTCGAGAAATACGGTCAGCACATTGTTTTCGCAGTTAAATTTCATATTCGTTACCTCCGATATAATCTTTAAACACATAATTTAAGAGAGACACATATTCTCTGTAAACGTCGTATTCTTTAAGCTCGGAAAGGCAGCTCGCGATTTTCGTATAGTACCAAGCCTGCCTTGCGGGGTCTTTCTGATTCAGATCAAGCCAGATGGCATCTCCCCTCCTGCGATATTCACGGGCAAAGGAGCGCATGTTCGAGAGCTTATCTCCGAGCCACATCATCTTGACTCCCATATCCTTGGTATGCTCAAGTATGATAAGAGTTTCCTCTTTTCTGAGTTCCCAGGTCTCAGCCTCAGGCTTATCCGGGCGCTTGTTCTCGGTTTCGGTCATTACCAGAAGCGCAACTCGCCTGCCGAAGTTTTCTTCAATTTCCTCCAGCGTTGTGTCCGTATCCTCCACAGTATCGTGGAGCACCGCCGCGGCAAGGATCTCCTTGTCATCGGTCATTGTTCCGACTATGGAAGCAACCTCCACCGGGTGCAGTATGTATGGCGTATTCGCCATTTTTCTCACCTGACCGCTGTGTTTTTCAATGGCAAAGTGCAGCGCTTTTTCAAATACATCCATTTCCATGTTACTCTACAACTTCAGCATATATAATTTTGACCTGAACATCACCCGTAAGCTGGATTTGCAGCTCCGGATTTGTGGGGTCTTCGATTTCAAAGTCGCCGTCAAGCACCTCATAGCGCACAAAGCCATAGTTTTCATCGCCGACATAGTCCTGCGCATTATAAAGCTCGCAAGCGTCTTCGGGGATATACATTGTACCATCGCCGCTTATCTCGTCGGTGCCGTAGTCTTCAATATAGTTAAAGGCATAGAGCGTTTTATAGCTCAGCTCGCCGCCGTAGGGCAGGCGTTCAAAGTCCGCGTTGTTTCTGATATAGACAGTGCATGTGTTTCCCGCAAAGGCATCATCGGAGACTTCGGGTGCGCCGTCAAAATAAACCTCGCACACACCGCTATCGGCAAACGCACGCGGCCCGATGCTTTGTACCGAATCGGGAATTGTGATTATCGCGCCGGATCTTGTTCCGTCGAAATCATAGCTGAACTTTGTGCCCTCAAATGCACTTTCACCGATTGCGCCGATTCCCTCGCCAAGGAACAAATCAACGTAGTCATTATTTGCACCTATTCCCTTGAATGCGTTTTTTCCGACATACCGGAGCCCATCAAAAATATTGACACCGTTAATATCATCGCTAATATCATTCCAAGGACGGTCAGCGAGATTTTCAAAATCCATCATTCTTCCGTCGCCGTTTATCCACAGGCTGTTATCAACAACAAAGACGCGCACATCATCATCCTTGGTTGCGCCGCATAGCCACGGGTCCTCTTCCGTGCCGGAGCCGCTGATTCCGCCTGACGATGCGCAGGCAGTAAGTGAAAAGATCATTATCAGAATCAAAATCAGTGCGATTGGCTTCTTTATCATGTCAGCACCTCTCATTTGCTTGTAATTTAACATTTTAATTGTACCATATGTATTCATTCCGTACAACATCTTTGCGCAAAAAAACGAAGCCGAAAAATTGCATTTCGGCTTCGTTCAATATTCCAATATAAATTATTCGTCGTCTTCCTCTTCTTCGACATCGAACTCCAGCTCGGAGCCGCAGGTCGGGCAAAGGATGCTTCCGAACTCAATGTCGGAGTCATAGACGGTTATTACTTCGCCGCAATCAGGGCAGGTTACTTCGTACTCCCGCTCTTCATCACTGCAGCCGCTGCAGCCTGCGCACTCGCCGCCGCATTCGTAATCTTCGCCGTCATATTCATCAAAATCACATTCATCGTCTTCTTCGTCGATGCCGCTGATTGCAAGATCTTCTACATAAGCGATATCCTCGCTCAGCTCGTCAAGCATTCCTGCCATGTCGGCAGAGTTTGATTCCAGATCCTCAACATCGGCCGCAATGCAGTCAAGCGCATCAATTATGGCGAGAAGGAGCTTTCCTTCCGCAGTCTTATCCTTGATGCCAAGGCCTTCTGCAAGGCCTTTGAGGTATGCCACTTTTTCAGACGCTGTCATTTGATTAGCCTCCTCGGTTACCGGAATCGGTATTTACTTTGCGCGGCCCAGATATTCGCCGGTACGGGTGTCGATCTGAATCTTCTCGCCGGGCTCGATGAACAGGGGAACCTTAACCTCTGCGCCGGTCTCGAGGGTTGCGGGCTTGGTTGCGTTGGTTGCGGTGTTGCCTGCAAAGCCGGGGTCGGTATCGGTTACTTCCAGCTCTACAAAGAAGGGAGGCTCAACATTGAATACCTTGCCCTTGTAGGAATAAATGGTACATTCCATTTCTTCCTTGACGAACTTGAAGTTATCGCCCAGAACTGCTTCGTCAACGGGCTCAAGCTCGTAGGTCTCGGGATTCATGAAGTAGTAGAGGCCACCGTCGCTGTAGCTGTAAGCCATGGTCATGCGGTCAACAGTTGCGCTCTCGAATTTTGCAGTGGGGTTAAAGGAAGTTTCGGTAACTGCACCGGTAATGACGTTCTTCATCTTGGTGCGGACGAATGCAGCGCCCTTGCCGGGCTTAACGTGCTGGAACTCAACAACCTGCATAACCTGACCGTCCATTTCGAAAGTAACGCCGTTTCTGAAATCACCTGCTGTAATAGGCATAATAGGTATCCTCCTACGTATTTTTGTCTTAACTTTGATATTTTACATTATATATATGTTTTTTGCAAGATTTTTCATTTACTTTTTCTTGTTTGCTTTCTTATTTTCGGGTTCTTCTTCGTGTCCCGTGCGCCTTTCAAAGGCTTTCTGCCACATATAGACTATCAGAGCAAGCAAGCCGACTATGTAAAGAATGGTGGAAACTCCATTAGGGAAGTTGGGGAAAATTGAGTTTACAATCGCCATACCGACGACAAGCAGAAATCCGAGCCACAGAAGCGGGGTCATGGAAATCTTTTTCAGTTCTCTCTTTTTTGTATTCTTAGCCATCTTTATCCTCCTAATACTATCAGATCCTTCGGGGCTTTGGTAATGACCTCGCACCCGTTTTCGTTCAGAATCAGCACGTCCTCTATTCTCACTCCGAATTTGCCGGGGATATAAATGCCGGGCTCAGCGCTGATTACCGCGCCCACGGGCATTATGGTTTCGCAGGACGGAGATGCCGAGGGACTTTCGTGGATATAAAGTCCAAGGCTGTGACCGAAGCTATGCCCGAAATATCTTCCGTAGCCCGCATCGTCTATGACTTTTCTTGCCGCAAGATCTATTTCTTTTCCCGCTATGCCTGCTCTCGCGGTTTTTATTCCCTCAAGCTGAGCCTTCAAAACCGTGGAATACACATTTTTCATTTCATCACTTGCATAGCCCACGGCAACGGTTCGGGTCATATCCGAGCAGTAACCGTTTTTGATACAGCCGAAGTCCATGGTGATAAAGTCGCCCTCCCTGACAAGGGTATCTCCGGGGACTCCGTGGGGCATGCTGGAGTTCAGTCCCGTGACCGCAATGGGGTCAAAGGAATTGCCCTCCGCGCCGTGCTTTAAAAGACGATAAGTAATCTCAGCGGCTATATCCCGCTCGGAAATGCCGGGTTTTATGATTTTGAGCACATCATCCAGAGCCTTTTCAGCAATCGCCTGCGCCATGCGCATATACTCCTGCTCTTCGTGAGATTTTGATGAGCGGAGTTCGCTGAAAATATGCTGTGCGGGAATAAGCTTCGTTCCAAGAATTTCCTCATAGCGGAGATATGTCGAATAAGGAAGGCTCTCCTCTTCTCCGCCCAGCTTTTCAACGCCGCACTCTTTGAGTGCATCTTTTATAAGCGCGGATAATTTCTTTCCTGCGCCGAATTCCTGCAGGACAACATCCTCGCCAACGCTTCTTTCCGCCGCCTCAATATAGCGCGAGTCTGTAAAGAGATAGGTCTTTTCCCGTGTCACCAGCACCGCGCCGTCCGTAAACGGGAAACCGCAGGCATAACGCTGGTTTTTCTCATCGATCACAAGCACCGCGTCAAGTCCCGCCTGCGCCAGCTTTTCCCTGATTTTTGCCGTGTTATTTATGCTGCATCATCCTCCAATGCAATGTACATCCGCATTTCTTCAATATTGTTTCTGCCTATACCGTCGATCTCGTCAACAAGCTCATCGACGGATGAAAATTTTCCATTCGCCTCACGCCAGTCGATGATTCTCTGTCCGAGTGTTTCCCCTATCCCGGGTATCAGACAGATTTCTTCGAGGTCTGCCGTGTTAATATTCACCTTATCGCCCGGCATAAGCTCAGTACTGCTTGCATCATCTCCGCCGGTCATAATGTCGCTTATCCCGGCATCCCGCTCAGGCCTTATCCCTGCCGGTGATGGCTTCAGCGCGGCAAAAATGCAGAAGGCAACAAAGACGGCCGCAATGAGCGCCGATATCCTCTCCGCCTTTGTCATATTATCCCTCACAATCTGTCGCAATCTGTTGATTTTTGTCGTTTTTATAAGTATAATTATTTTACATATATTATTATAACATAGCATTGCTGAAAACGGGAGAAAAATATGAAAAAAGCACGCGTTTTAACACTGTCTCTTGTGCTTTGCCTTGCGCTGACTGTTCTCTGTCCGGCAGCACTGGCCGATGCCGCACCCGAAATTGCGGCGAAAAACGCAATTGTTATTGATATGAATACAGGCACTGTTCTATACGAAAAGGATGCCGACAGCAAAGCCGAGCCTGCCAGCACTACAAAAATTATGACCATGCTCATAATCTGCGAGGCTGTTGAACGCGGCGATGTGACGCTTGATGACCCGGTTACTGCGCAGGGATACGATGTTTATCTCAACGATGATGACGCATGCACCGCAGGAATCAAAGCGGGCGAAACCATGACGCTGCGCGACCTATGCTGCTGTGCCATGCTGTCCTCCGCAAACGAGGCCTGCAATGTGGCTGCAAGCTACGTGGCAGGTTCTGTGAGCAAGTTTGTTGAGCTGATGAACGAAAAGGCCGCCGCTTTGGGCTGCGAGAACACCCATTTTGTGAACACGAACGGGCTTCCCTCTTCCAAGCACTATACTACCGCCCGCGAGCTTGCGCTTATAACTCAGGAAGCGCTTAAATATGACGTTTTCCGCGAGCTCTGCGGCATGACCGAACACACCGTTCCCGCAACAAATATCAGCGAGCCGAGAAAGCTTTCCAACTCCAACGCACTCATAAACGCCAAGTCATGCTATGGCGATAAATACCTTTACGAGGGAGCCTACGGAGTCAAAACCGGTCACACCGAGGCCGCGGGCTACTGCCTTGTTTCCGCCGTGAAGGCAGGCGATTTTGACATGATTTCCGTTGTACTGGGCTCTGACGGTGACGGAGTCAAAGGCGAATATTTCAACAACTTCGCCGACACCGTAAAGCTTCTGGACTACTGCCGCAGCAATTGGAAGGAAACCGTTGTTTTAAGCACCGATGAACGGCTTGGCGAGGTCACCGTTGAAATGGGCGTGCACAATTCCGCCTCTCTCGCCCCTGCTGAGGATATTATTCAATTGCTCCCCGTTGACTTTGACCTTGACAGCATAAAATGCGATATCACAATTGACAAAGACAGCATTACCGCCCCCGTAAGAGAAGGAACTGTTCTTGGCAAGGTTATCGTCCGCAATGCCGATGGCAATATAATCGGCACTGCCGACCTTGTAACTCCCGAAAATGTCCACGCATCAATCGCGGCATATGTCTTTGCAAATGCGCAGGAATTTGTCAGCCATCATCTGACAGGCATTGGCATCTTCATATTAGTGCTTATTGTTGCCGCATTTCTGGCTATATATATTCCCGCAGCTAAAAAAGGAAAGAAGAAAAAATGAAACAACGCATTATAAGTTTTGCTCTTGCACTGCTTCTCATGTTCTCGCTTGGTGCGTGCGCAGCGGAGGAGTCTTCCCCCGCCGAAACAAGCCCGGTCCCCACGGAAACACCCTCACCTGAGCCCGAAACCAATCTCACCCGATGGCTCGGACGTGCGGAAGACCGATACAACATGAGATATGGCGATTTTAATGACTACTGGTGTCTTCTGTGCGACGAATACTTCGGAGAAGATATGCACATTCTTCTCGACACCATTTCCGCCTGCAAGAATGCCAACTACGACCTTGAAAGCAACAACGCCCAGATAAGCGAGAAGCGCGCAGAATACAAAAAGCGCGGCGGCAAAAACTGGAGCTTTGAGATAACGAAGCACAGCGAGGAAAAATTGGGCGAGCAGGCATGCAAGAACTTTTCCGACGAGCTGAAAAGCGTACACGATCTCATATGCGCCGTTACAGACAAGGCTCAGGGCTGGTCGGAATATGATTGGGAGGATTTCGCCCAGAGCATGGGCTGTGAGGTTGAAGATGTTAAAACAATTATCGACTCATACAGCGCAATAGCAGAAGCCTGCAACGAGGTTGATGTAACATCCGCTCTCGCAATCGAGCTCACAGTAACATTCTCGGACGGAGACAGCGTAACTGACCGCACGACCCTTTACGAGATTGGCGGCGAATATGTATCCACCGAGCTCATTGACGCGGCATCCATGCTTATACAGCTCATATACTTCTAATAAAAACAACCCCGAAAACCAATGTTTTCGGGGTTGTTTATTTACCTGTTTTTATCCTAAATCACGGTACATGAACAGTACTACTGCCCAACGTGTGCAGGTATCGCTCGGGCGGAAGGTCTTGTCATTGTAGCCGGTGGTTATTCCGTTTTCCACAGCCCATGCCACAGCTGTCCGGAAGGGCTTTGCAATGCTTCTCGCATCCTTGAAGCCGCTGATACTGCCATTCGTGTCGGGCTCGCCCTCATAACGCCAGAGGAAGGTTACAAACTGCGCTCTCGTTACGGTTGCGCTCGGCCGGAAATGGTTCTTGTCAACGCCGGTTGTAATTCCCTGCTCCGCCGCCCAGAGTATTGCCTTGTAATAAGGCTTGCAGCTTCCGCTGTTCTCCACATCAACGAAGGGGCTCTTTGCATTCTCGGGCTCGGGACAGCCTGCCGCACGCCACAGGAAGGTTACGACCTGACCGCGGGTGCACGGATTCTGAGGCTTAAAGTGGGTAGCGTCAAAGCCGCCTGTAATCTGCTCCGGCTCGTGGTAGTAGGCCCACATAACTGCATCGTAGTATACGCTGCCTTCATCAACGTCAACAAACGGCTTTGCCGGGTCTGTCGG
>JAZLGD010000034.1:0-3501 GCA_045616105.1 Oscillospiraceae bacterium
TTGCCGGAAAGACGATATTCGCTGACAAGATTTACCGTGATGGGGCTTTCTGGGATGCCGAAAGGGAGTCGAAGAGCAACGAACTTCTTACACCAATCAAAGCCATCAAAGGGGTCACTGAGCAGGAAAGGCAGAGAAACAGGGCCGCTGACGACCTGTATTCTGCAGCCGTATCCTCCGTCAGAGAGCCGGTGGAAGCCTTTTTCAGCTGGCTTATCGATAAAACAAATATTCAAAGAGCTAACAAGTGCCGGTCTACGGCCGGGCTTCTACTTCACACGATTGGCAAACTTGCCATCGCATTCATTGTTCTAATTTTCAACTACTGATTCAAATGAATAATTTATGAAGGAGAATTTCATATATGTCCCGGACCTGGGCGGACATGATTTCCGCTGCAAGGTCCCTTTGAAGAACACCCGCCAGCAGTTCATTGTCAACGGCAGGGTGCAGGGCGGCGAGTCTCCGTTCACACTCTCCCTCAAGGAGAATGAGGTGATGGACCAGATGCTCCAGATCATCGGGGTCCGCAATGAGGATCACAAGGGTCCCCTCTCCTTCAGCGAGCGCTTCCATTTCGGAGCCAGCTCCAGGGGCACCGTCATAGAGTGCTCCCACACCTTCTCCCTCGACGAATTCAAGACTGAGGAGACAATGGACATAGTGCTCGAAGCAGGCGCCAGCGCCGAATTCTTCATCATGCAGAACGAGCACAACAAGGCGGAGCATTACCTCAACTGCAACGTCGAGATGGCCGAGGGGGCCAGCCTCAGGATGGTGTTCATCTCACTCCACGGCGGCGTGATCGACAACAAGATCAGCGTCAATCTCAACGGACGCCACGCCGAATGCGACCTGAGCGGTCTCTACCTGACCGACAGCAAGCAGCTGATGAGCAACTCCATAGTCCTGAAGCACCTCGTGCCGGACTGCCACAGCACCCAGATGTTCAAGGGCATTCTCGACGACGAAGGCGTGACCAAATTCTACGGCGGCATAGTCGTGGCTCAGGACGCACAGCACACCGAGGCCTTCCAGGCCAACCACAACCTGCTGATCTCCGACAGCGCCAAGGCATTCAGCCAGCCTCAGCTCGAGATTTACGCAGACGACGTCAAATGCAGCCACGGCGCCACTGTCGGCCGCCTCAACGAGGACGAGCTCTTCTACATGCGCACCCGCGGCATCCCTGTGGAGGAAGCCAAAGTGCTCCAGCAGATGGCCTTCGCCTACGAAGTCCTCTCGCACATCACCAACGAGGAGCTCCGCGAACGCATGCAGTCCCTGGTCGAGAAACGCCTCCGCGGCGAATTCGCCCACTGCAAGAACTGCAGCAAAAATTGCTGCTAAAGCCTGTCGGCCCGCCGACCTACTGGTCCGGTAGCCTGGCAGGAGCCTGGAATGCAAAATACTAGTTATCAGGTGTTTACATATTTAGCCTTGCGCAAATTGCGCAAGGCTAAATGGTTATGCGGCTGACACTCAAAGACTTACACTCCAGCTCCTCTACGGAAATTCTTTGACTCGTCCTGAATTTTGTTTACAGATTTTTTAGACTTTTGATATCAAAATCCTGATGTTCGAAGATTTGTCCTAGCATCTGTTGTCAAAGATAAGATTATTTCTTCATCTTTTTCAGGACTTTTGTTTTTTTTTGTAGTAGTTCTTCCGTAAGCATTCAGTAAAAAACGTAGTTGCGACTACGGAGTGCTTACGAAATTACCGAAAGAGACGATTATTGGGGCATCGGTCGAATTATCCCAGGCACTACACTACCTTAAATATTCAAACGGTTCAATTACTCGGGTGAGATAAAGAGTATTTGACCATGACCCATCGTTTCCGGCAGTAACAAGTGTCATGTCATTACCGTTAATCGCGAATGTATAAGTCATTCCTCTATCTCTTCCTAAAGCATTGATTTGTTGATATTTCATGATACCGCCATAAATGTCGCCACTGACAATAGCGTAATTGCGTGTAGTAATGGAGACCCATTTGCCGGATTCATCCTTGCCCAATAACATTTCTGCTACGTCAAAACCGTCAGCCGTTGATTTTTCGAATGCTTCATATGAGCCTGTTGCACCGGTTTCAGAATCCATTCCTGTAATCTTCCACACATTGAAAATCGAAATTCTAGCACCATTTTGGGTTATAGAAATATCCTGTGAAGTATCTCCGCTCACAATGCTGATTATTACAGATCTCGGAGAAGGATTGTTGTTCTCGTCCAGAGAGATATTCAATGTATATGTTCCGGCATCTCCATGATCTGGGCTCACTTTTACCCAACTGATATCATCAGAAGCCTTGGTCTCTGCAGAAATCGAAATTGCCCAAGCTTTGTTAGATGTGAAGGTAATCGTTTCTGCGAACTTGGCATCAGCAGGAATATCATTCTGTACAAGATTAAGCTTGCTGTTATTATCAACAAGAATTTCTGGTTCTTCAATCTTTCCACAAGATACCATCAAAACAGACGCAAAAACAAATAGAAAATTCCTAAATGACATATAACTATTCGATTAATAAGAAATTATGATAGCAAAATTTAAATGATTTATCATTGCAAAGATAACGAATCCTGTTGAAAGTTGTATCACACTACTGAATTATGAGGTCGAAGAGCCATCATAGAAACTCCGACCTATGCGAAGAGACCCTTGAGCTTGAGTTCTGAAGGAAGGTGTTCAGCCAGATCGCGGCTGTAGTCATTATCATAGTCATAGATATGCTCCAGGAAATAACTTGAAAACCCGCTCTGCGAGCGCCACATCCCCCTCCGCCTCCGGCGCTTTGTGCTTCCCCGTTCTCCAGGGAAAAGTAGAATCATCTGGCGTGATTCTCAAAATCCTGACATTCAGCGATATAAGCAATAAGCCTTGCGTCATCTGGCGCAAGGCTTATCGCTTTAAACCCTGACAATCAGACAATTATAAATCACGCCTCTGAGCAGTAACCAAGAACTTCGTCACCAACAATTTGCTGAATATCCTAAATCTTTATATCTTTGCAAGTTGTACGAGAGTCCCTTGACCGCGAAAGCGAGTGGATTAAGGCTTCTTGCAAGTCAGAAACTGACGCAAAAATGCCTAAAATCGCGCTGTTTGGCGAAAAAAAGGCAAAACTGACGCAAAAACCGCCAATTTTGCGCTTTTTCCACCGAAGCAAGCGCCCTGCCTTAAACATGGGTGGGGCACTGACAGCAAGCCGGCTGCAGCAGCCCGCCGGCAACGCATTGGGGCCCCGTTTACGGGGTAGCGGTCGTAGCGGCGGGGTTTGGGACAATAGCAAGCCGCCTGCAGGCGGCCGGCGGAACGCGGGTCTTGCGCAGCAAGACAGGAAGCGCGGGAGCCCGCAGGGGCTCGGGGGTGCAACCCCCGTAAAAATATTGAGATATGGTGTAATGGCAGCACTAGAGATTTTGGTTCTCCCAGTCCAGGTTCGAATCCCGGTATCTCAACGATAACCATAAAACGCACAGATTTTGGAACCTCC
>JAZLGD010000035.1:0-5579 GCA_045616105.1 Oscillospiraceae bacterium
AATTTCAGATAAATAATTCCCAGAAACTGCAGAACCATTAGTAAAGGGAAAAACACAGCAAAATACCAGTGTCTTGTTTTGTGACGGAAAGACAGCATGCCCAGAGTTCCGCCTGCTGCTCCGCCGATGATTGCAAAGAGAAAAAGTACTTTTTCGGGGATGCGGCGTTTTTTCTTTATGGCTTTGAGTTTATCAAGACCCATGAGAATGAACAGAAGGATGCTCACCGCACCGAAGTAATACCAGATGGCGGTTATGAGGGTCTGCTTCATGTTGCTTTTCCTCTCTTTTTGTTCTGATTGGGCTTGGTATTCTTCTTGGGCTTTGCCTTTGCCCAGCCCTTTTTGCTGGCGGGCTTTTTGACGGGAGCGGGCTCAACCTTCTTCTTTGCCGGAGCGGACTTTGGCCTTTGCGGATGGTCGGGACGGACAAGACATTCAGGACCGTAGCCGATAAGGTCCTCGCGGCCTGCCTCTTTCAATGCTTCGATAACGAGCTTGCGCTTGTCGGGCCTTTTCCACTGAAGAAGCGCCCTCTGCATAGCCTTGTCGTGAGGAGTTTTTGCAACATAAATTGACTTCATGGTGGTGGGGTCAATTTCGGTATAGTACATACAGGTCGAAATTGTGCCCGGTGTGGGATAGAAATCCTGCACCTGCTCGGGCTGGCGTCCCATTTTGTTAAGGTACTCGGCCAGCGCAACGGCATCGTTGAGTGTGCTGCCCGGGTGGGAGGACATAAGATAGGGAACAACATATTGCTCCTTGCTGAAGCGGTTGTTGAGCTTTTTGTATTTGTCCATGAAACGCTCGTAAACCTCGATGTGGGGCTTGCCCATATAGTCGAGAACGGAGTCGATGCAGTGCTCGGGCGCAACCTTGAGCTGACCCGAGATGTGGTACTTGACGAGCTCTTCAAAGAACTTGTCGTTTGTGTCCTCGAGCATGTAGTCGTAGCGGATACCGCTGCGGACAAAAATCTTCTTTATGCCGGGAATTGCACGAAGCTTGCGCAGCAGCGCGAGATAGTCCGAATGGTCGGCATCGAGGTTGGGGCATGGTGTGGGCGCGAGACAGCGCTTGTCGGGGCACATGCCGTACTTCGCCTGCTTTTTGCAGGAGTGGTGACGGAAGTTTGCCGATGGACCGCCGACGTCGTTTATATATCCCTTGAAGTCGGGGAACTTTGTGAGCGCGGTGACCTCACGTATGAGGCTGTCGTGTGAGCGGGAGGTTACCATTCTGCCCTGATGGAATGCCAGTGCGCAGAAATTACAGCCGCCGAAACAGCCGCGATTGTGGATGACGGAGAATTTGACCTCTTCGATTGACGGAACACCGCCCATGCTTTCGTACATGGGATGGTACTGCTTGGTGTAGGGAAGCTCGGCGACAAAGTCAAGCTCCTCAGTTTTAAGGGGCATGGCAGGCGGATTGACGATGAGATATCTTCCGTCGTGCTCCTGAATCATAGCCTTGCCGCGAACGGGATCGTGCTCCTCATACTCAACGCGGGTGGCATCGGCATAAAGGCGCTTGTTGTCGCGGACATCCTCAAAGGAGGGGAGAGTGACATGAGGAAAAGCGCAGTCCTCGGGTTCGAATGTAAGGAATGCCGTGCCGCGGATATCGGTCATCTGCGAAACGGGAATTTTCTTTTTAAGGCGCTTTGCGATTTCACGCTCGGCATATTCGCCCATGCCGTAAACAAGCATGTCCGCGCCCGAATCAACAAGAATGCTGCGACGCACCTTGTCGTCCCAATAGTCATAGTGGGCAAAGCGGCGCAGACTTGCCTCCAAACCGCCGATAATAATCGGAACATCGGAGCCGAAAGCTTCGCGTGCGCGGTTTGAATATACAATAGTTGCTCTGTCGGGGCGCAGTCCAGCTTTCTTGCCGGGGGAGTAGAAATCCTCGGAACGGCGTTTTTTAGCGGCGGTGTAGTGGGCGACCATGGAGTCAAGGTTGCCCGCGCCGATTAATACGCCGAGCTTGGGTCTGCCGAACGCGGCAAAAGCCTCGGCTGAATGCCAGTCAGGCTGGGCAAGCACCGCGACGCGAAAGCCCTCAGCCTCCAGCGTGCGGCCGATTACCGCGGTGCCGAAGCTGGGGTGATCTACATATGCGTCGCCCGTTACAAGCAGGAAGTCGTACCACCACCAGCCGCGCTCGTGCATTTCCTCCTGCGATACAGGTAAAAATTCAAAGTTTTCCATTATATGAGTTCTCCAAAATACCAGCCCGAAGTGCCATTGTGCTTGACAAGACAGCCTCGGGAGGTTTCTTCAATAACACTGACCTCATCGCCGGGCCTGAGCTCAAGGATAAGGTCGGTGCAGTCGTTAACTGTGCAGATATTATCGTCGGAATAGAGATACTTTGTGAGTATGTCCATTTCGTAGCCTGTTCTTATGTGGCGGCAACGGGAGAATTCCTCTCCGCGCTCCAATACCTCAACTTCGTTATCGCCCCAGCGGATGTAATAGGATTTCTCTCCCTTTGTCTGATAGGTGCTGACCTTTTTTACGGGGAAGGGATCGTAAGCGACAAAGCTGAAGTCATCGCTGCCCTCATAGGGGATTATGAGAGCGTTAAGCTGACCGTCATCCTTCAGGACACAGCCGCCGTCGATGCTTATTATGCGGTGCTCTCTGTCGATTATGGGGTTTGCGCAGACATGATCGTCGAGATAGAGCATGACGGGCCAGTGGCCCACAATTACCCATTTATCGAATGTATAGCCGTAGCCCATGAAGTTATCAAACTTCATGCAGTCTCCCGCCATCTGCTCCTCGGGAGGAACGTCGGGCTTAATGCCACCGTGGACAAATGTGTAGTGGGGCGTTTCGATTATCTGGGGGATACCGCCGAGAAAATCCCACTCGGCTTTAAACTGCTCGGCAAGCTGAGGCATGTATGGCTCAAGATCCATACCCTCGCTTATTTCGAGTCCCATTTCACGGAACATATCCCAGCAGATACCGCCCCTGCGAAACAGCATGTATTTCAGAAGCTTGGGCGGTACAAAATAGGTTTCGCCGTCGATTATCTCCGCCCATGAATCGCAGTTTCCGCAAATCGCATGGACGTTGCCTTTCTCGGCAAGCTTCATGATATAGCGCAGCGTGCCGAGACTGTCCTCGCCCTTTTCGAGAAAATCACCGTCAAGGATGAGAAGGTCGTCATCGCAAAAGCCGACTTTATCAAGAAGCGCCTTGAAGTAGGGCAGATTTGCATGAATGTCGGATATGACTATAATGCGCCGGTTTTCAGTATTCAGTTTTTTAACCGATGCCTTGTCTAACCACATTTTATCGAATCTTCTTCTCCATGAGATAAAGGGGAGCGCCGCAGCCGGGTTCCTTGCCGATTATTTCAAAGCCATAGTGCTCATAGAAGCCGATGGCGTGGGTGTTTTCGGAGGATACATTCAGCCGCAGGGATTTTCTGCCCTGCATCTGATAGTAAATAATCGCATAGCCCAAAGGCTGAACTCCGAGGCCCATGCCGCGGCAGTCTGAGCGCAGATAAAGAAGACTTAACCAGCCATAGCCTGCGCCCTTACCCTTTTCGGGGTCAAGCTCAAGCAGACCGACGAACTCATCCTCGCCGCGCAGAACGGCAACCAGAGATTTTTCGTCAATGTCGTGGTGCTTCATAGCATCCAGAACGTAGGGCTCGGGTGAAAAACCGAGGGTGTTTCCATGGGCGGCGCGCCATGAATCGGCGTAGCAGGCGGAATAAAGCTCGTGATCCTCATAGGGGTCAAAGGGCTCGTAACGCAGGTTTGCATCGTCCTTGCCGTCTGCCTCCTTGCGCCACCATGTCTGGTTCGCGAAGGTGCTCAGCTCCTCGGGAAGATGAGAGTTGTCGTTGTAGTATTCAACATCAAATTTACCGTCTTCATAGTGCAGGAGACTGACGGCTGTGTTGTCGCCGTGGGGCAGGGAACGGATGTCTTCGGATTTAACATCCAGTATCTTTGCAAGAAGACTTCTTATGGCCATGCCGTGGCTTACAACGGCAACCGTCTGCCCGTCGTGCTTTGCGGCAATTTCACTTACGGCGGCGTAGATTCGTTCGGTACACTCGGCAAAGCTTTCGGCTCCTTCGGCGCGCCATTTGTCCGGGTCGTTGTTGAAATAATACATCATCTGCGGGTCCATATGCCCCATGTCGCCGAAGCTTCTGCCCTCGCATATGCCCATGTAGATCTCTCTCAGCTGAGGCTCGATGACGGGCTCAAGACCGTGGTTGACGGTTATGGCGGTGGAGGTCATAAGAGTGCGCTTTAAGTCGCTGGAATAAAGCGCATCGATGTGGATGTTTTCAAAGCGCTTTTTAAGGGCGTGAATCTGCTGAAGTCCTTTGCCGGTAATCTCGCTGTTGTAGTGCCCCTGAACAAATCTGTACAGGTTTCCTTCAGCCTCGGCGTGTCGTATAAGATAGATAGTAGTCATAATTTGTTACCACTCAAATATTATCAGTCATAATTTGTTACCTTCGTTGACTATTGTTTTTTATCATGTATAATTTAATAGTGTCGAAAGATAAGCAGAAAAATATAGACCATTATATATTATTTTTCCGCATTTAACAAGCGGAGGTTAATGTGAAAGTTTTGCATCTCATTTCGGGCGGCGACTCGGGCGGCGCGAAGACCCACGTCCTGTCGCTTCTCTCGGATTTAAATAAAAATATTCAGGCCGACCTCGTGTGCTACATGGAAGCTGAATTCTCCCGCGATGCGCGTGAACTGGGCATACCAACTACGGTGTATGACGGGAACTTTACGGATGCGCTCGGCAAGACCCGCGAACGCATAGAAAAGGGCGGCTATGACCTGGTTCACTGCCACGGAAGCCGCGCAAACCTTGTCGGCGCGCTGCTTAAAAAGCATTTTTCGATTCCTTTTATCAGTACTGTCCACAGCGACTATAAGCTGGACTATCTGGGCAGACCCGTGGCAAAGATGACCTACGGTGTTCTGAATGCCGCGTCATTAAGAAAAATGGACTACCATGTCTGCGTTTCCGATTGCATGCGCGACACACTTATAGAGCGCGGATTTAAGCCTAACGAGCTTTTTGCCATATATAACGGCGTGGATTTTTCCGCACCGCAGAGCGGGATAAGCCGAGCTGAATGGTTTGAGGAAATCGGCTGTGATTTTAAGGACGATGATGTAGTCGTCGGCATTGCCGCAAGATTTGATGCGGTAAAGGATGTTGCAACGACTGTCCGGGGCTTTGCCGAAGCGGCAGGAAAAAACGATAAGCTCCGCCTTGTTATCGCAGGTGACGGCAAGGAAAGAGAGATGCTCCAAAATCTTGCACGCGAAAAAGGCGTGGAGGATAAAATCTTCTTTGCAGGCTGGCTGCATGGAATGGAAGGATATTATTCGGCAATCGATATAAATATCGTCAGCTCTCTGTCCGAAACCTTCCCTTACAGTGTGACGGAATCGGCAAGAGCCCATGTGCCGACGCTGAGCACTCCCGTGGGCGGTGTTCCGAAGCTCATAGAAAACAAAGTTACGGGTATGCTGTTTGGTGTGGGCGATTACGAAAAGCTTGC
>JAZLGD010000036.1:0-5361 GCA_045616105.1 Oscillospiraceae bacterium
GAGGTGCTTGCATGGGCAGGCGCGGGCGTTCCCACCGAATTCGTCGGCATTCAGGACACATTCACGGAATCCGGCCCCTATAAGGAGCTTCTCGTAAAATACGGCCTTGACGCAAACGGCGTTATCGCAGGCATCGAAAAGGTACTCACAAGAAAATAATCTGATTTTAGCGAAAGAGCAGCATATATGGAATTTGAGTTTTTTTCTCCCGGACGCACCGAGCTTGCGGGAAACCACACAGACCATCAGAAGGGCCGCGTTCTGGCCTCGGCAGTCAACAAGGGCATCCATGCAAAATGCGAGCCCACCTACGGAACGGTAGTGCGAATAAGATCAGAGGGCTTCTCCCCGATCGAGATAAACCTTCTTGACTTAGACGTAAAAGCAGAGGAATTCGGCTCCTCCAAGTCGCTCGTGCGTGGAGTTGCCGCAGCGTTCTACGACCTCGGCGCAGCCGTCGGCGGCTTTGATGCAGAGATCAAAAGCGACCTCGTTTCAGGCTCGGGACTGAGCTCCTCGGCGGCGTTTTCCGTTCTGATAGCCCGCATATTCAACGAGTTTTACAACAACTCACAGCTCGAGCCCGTGGCACTTGCGCGCATTGCTCAGCAGGCGGAGAACCTGCACTTCGGCAAGCCCTGCGGCATGATGGATCAGCTTGCCTGCGCACTCGGAAAGCCTGTCTATATCGACTTTATGACGGGAGAGATCATCCCCGTAAACGCGGACTTTTCGCGCATGGGGCTAACCCTCTGCCTCACCGACACGGGCGGCAGTCACGCGGGACTTGACACCTCTTATGCCCGCATCCCCGCCGATATGCGCCTTATCGCAAGCTTCTTCGGCAAGGAGCTGTTAGGTGAGGTCAAGCCCTCCGATTTCCGTTCGAAGAAGTGGGACACCGCTGACAGACCCGTGCGCCGCGCAACGCATTTCTTCGATGAAAACGAGCGCGTTCCCAAAATGCGCGACGCTCTCATTGCGGGAGATGCCGGAGAATATCTGCGCCTGATGAATGAATCGGGACGCTCGTCGGAGAAGTATCTCAACAACATAGTCACCAGCGCGACCGACGACCACAAGCTTGAGCAGGGACTTATCCTGAGCGAAAAGCTGCTTTCCGGCAAGGGTGCATGGCGCGTTCACGGCGGCGGCTTTGCAGGCTGTGTACAGGCACTCATGCCGACGGAATACTTCGCATACTATAAGACCGAAATGGAAAAAGCCTTCGGCGCCGACAGCTGTACCGAGATCAAATTAGGAGTTTAAGTTTAATATGGACAATCTTTTCACATCGCTTGAAACCATCAAGCTCGGCTCGATATCTCTGAGCTCTATCCTCTCGGCAGTTCTGCTTTTCATCGTCAGCAGTATTCTCATCAAGATCCTCTGCCGCACCGTTGAAAAGCTTCTCTCCAAGGCAAGCCACATCGACGCAAGCCTCAAGGGATTTCTGAAAAGTGCCTGCAAGGTAGCGCTCTGGGTCATAGCGATCATCATAATCGCCGACTCTCTCGGCATCCCCGTAACGAGCCTCGTTGCAGTGCTCAGCGTTGCAGGTCTTGCTCTTTCGCTCTCCGTTCAGGGACTTTTGAGCAACCTCTTCTCGGGCATCACGCTGCTTCTCACACGTCCCTTTGTCGTGGGCGACTTCGTTGAGATCAGCGGCAACTGCGGCACCGTCAAGGAGATCGGTCTGTTTTATACGACCGTCAGCACCGTTGACAACAAGATCATATCCGTTCCCAACGGCGACATCACGGGCTCGAATATAGTAAACTACTCCTCCGAGCCTCTGCGCCGTGTCGACATCGCAATAAGCGCATCCTATGACTGCGCGACCGAGGACGTGAGAAACGCCGTTTTGGAGGCTGTTGCCATGGATGAAAAGGCACTTCAGACTCCCGCTCCCTTTGTTGCAATAAGCTCCTATGGAGCAAGCAGCATTGAATACACCGTCCGCGTCTGGTGCGCGAGCGCAAATTACTGGGACGTGTTCTTCGCGCTTAACGAGAACATCCGCAAGTCCTTTGTGAAAAACGGAGTTGAAATGAGCTACGACCATCTGAACGTCCACATGATAAACGACTGATATACAGAACCGAAATAAGGCACTCGTTTGAGTGCCTTATTTCGGTTCTATGTCAATAGCCGAAGACAGTTCAGACTTCTGACAGCAAAGCTGCTTCACTGCACGGAAGGATCATTCTCATTTTGGTAATGTTATAGTAAACGTGCTGCCCTCGTTCAGTGCGCCGGATACGAAGACGGAGCCGCCATGAAGCTCAACGATCTCCTTTACCAGAGCAAGACCCAGACCGGAGCCGCCGTCAATGCCTCGGGAAGTATCTGCCTGCCAGAAGCGCTTCCAGATATTATTGATATCTTCCGCTTTGATACCGATGCCGTCATCGGCAACGGAAAGATGCACTCCATCCTCATCCTCGCTCAGGTTTACCAGTATATGTCCGTTCTCACGCCCGTATTTATATGCATTCTGCAGGAGGTTGTTAATGACAATGGACATAAGAGCCGGATTGCATTTCGCTGTTATCTCTTCGGGGATATTTGTTTCAAGGACTATGCCCTTGGAATTATTTTTTATAAAGCTCTCACAGCAGCTTGAAACAACGCTGCTCAGCTCTGTGGTCTCGATCGGGTATCTATCCGTGCCCTGCTGAAGTCGCGTCAGACTGAGAAGCTGGTCAATAAGCCTGGAAATGCGTTCACACTGCTCATCGATAATTTCAATTGATTTCAAAAAATCATCTTTTGTGTCGTCCTTGCGGCGCGATCTCTCACATTGACCGTGTATAATGGTCAGCGGGGTCCTGAGCTCATGTGATGCATCGGATGTGAATTGCCGTTCGGAATTGAACGATCTCTCCAATCGGTCAAACATATTGTCAAATGTGCGGCTCAGAACCATCATCTCGGTCGGTGCTTTCTTCAGGTCGATCCTCGCACTCAGGTCATTTCCGACTGATATGGAGTTTGCCGCGTCTATTATCTTGTTGATCGGGTCAAACACCTGACGGGAAATGAAAACAGCCCCCATAACGGTGATTACAAATAAGATCGGCAAAAGCGTAAAGGTTATGACTGTTATGGAACGCATAAGTCCGGAGTCATCGCCGACGGGGATAACACCTCTGACCCACATACCGGTATCGAGAATATCCACATAGGCATCGTAAACATAGTAATCATCGCTGTCTGTCGATACGGTCTTTATTATATATTCCTCAAACGGAAGCTCGGAGCCGACATTATCCACCGTAGTTCCGTTTATCATATTCCCGCTTTTATCATAAAACGCGCAGTAGACTCCGCGCTCAAAAAATTCCAGCTTATTCCAATCTATACTTCCGTGGCGAAAATCAAAGTTTTCTTCATTTGTCAGCACAACAGACGTAAGGCGCTTTGCGGCATCATCAATGGCATTGGCGTTATCTATGGTAATGACGAGCATAACGATGATTGCCATGAGGATTACGATAATGGCGATAAACCAAGCAGAAAGCCTGAGTTTTGCAGACAACTTCATTCCTCCCTGAATATCCAGCCCATACCCCAGACCGTGTGTATAAGCTGTTTTTCAAAGCCGGTATCCATCTTTTTGCGCAGGTAACCGACATATACATCGACTATGTTGGTGCCGCCCTTGTAGTCGTAGTTCCAAAGGTTATTCTCGATCATCTCTCTGGTGAGCACAATGTTTTTGTTCAGCATCATGTATTCCAAAAGAGCAAATTCCTTGGCGGTAAGCTCAATCAATTTTCCGGCTCTTGTGACTGTGTGGCTCACCGTATCGAGCGACAGGTCTGCGACGGTAAAAACCGCGGTCCTGTTCTCTGTATGCTTTCGCACCATGACCCGAACGACCGCCAACAGCTCCGATGAGTCAAAGGGTTTTACAAGGTAATAATCACCTCCGCTGTCCAGCCCCGTGACCCTATCGGCAACGCTGTCCCGGGAGGTGAGAAAGAGGACGGGCGTCATATCCATTCGCCCCCTGAGGATCTTCACAAATTCAATACCGTCCATTTTCGGCATCATGATATCAAGAATTATCACGTCATAATGTGCACAGTATAAGCATTCCAGTGCCTCAATACCGTTAAAACAGCTATCCACACTGTATCCTTCATCACACAGCACCTCGGATATAAGTCGGTTAATATGCTTCTCATCCTCAACAACAAGTATCCTCAATGTCCATCACCTCAAGCTTATAATACCACAAAAAAATAAGAAAAGATTAAGATTTTCACTAAACTCTGTCTAATACCTCTGCCATATCATATCAGATATCTTATAAAACCACCGTTGATAATTTGGTTTTATAAGCAGAGTTTTTTTAGAAAGGAGATAAAACCATGAAGTGTTTAGAGTTCATTCTCGGTCAGGTACAGAATATCCTCTACTGGACAGAGAGCTGGAGTGCAATAGGAATTATCGAAGCCATTAAAGGTGTTTTCCAGTAATCACTTATAGCTTTTTGACAGACTGACAGCGGCTCCGGATTTTTCCGGAGCCGCTGTATTTTTGAATTTGTTACATTATTTTTATCAGCTCTTCCGCGATCTGACCGGCGTTGGTCGCAGCGCCCTTTCTGACCTGGTCGCCGCAGCACCAGATGCACAGACCGCGCTCATCGGTGATGTCGTCGCGTATTCTGCCGACGTAGACGAGATCCTGATCGCTCGTGTCAAGCGGCATGGGGTATGCCTTGTTATTAAGGTCGTCAACGAGCCTGCAGCCCGGCGCCGATGCGATGAGCTCCTTTGCCTTTTCAACGGAGATCTTTTCCTTGGTCTTGAGGCAAATCGAAACGCTGTGGCTTCTCACAACGGGAACGCGAACACAGGTGCAGCTTACCTTGAGCTCGGGCAGGTGCATTATCCTTCTGCCCTCGTTCTGCAGCTTCATCTCCTCGGAGGTGTAGCCCATGAACTGCTCGCCGCCGATCTGCGGGATGACGTTATACGCTATCTGATACTGGAATACCTTGGGCTCGTAGCTTTCACCCTTCTGAAGTGCTTCGACCTCAGCGAAAAGCTCTTTCGGGCCGTTCGCGCCCGCGCCGGAGACCGCCTGATAGGAGGAAACGACCATGCTTTCAATGGGCGACACGGAGTTAAGTATATTGACCGCGGTGCAGGAAATTACCGTCGTGCAGTTCGGGTTTGCGATAACGCCCTTGTGCTTCTTGATATCCTCGGCGTTTATCTCGGGAACGACGAGCGGCACGTCGGGATCGAGGCGGAACGCGCTGGAATTATCTATGAACACCGCACCCGATGCCTTGATATCGTCAATGAACTTCTCGGCGATGTCGTTTTCCGCTGCGCCCATGAT
>JAZLGD010000037.1:0-4636 GCA_045616105.1 Oscillospiraceae bacterium
AAAAACTCTTTTCAAATATTACAGAATGGTTTAAAATAAAGAACATATTTGCTCAACACGCAGAGCAAAAGCAAAAATCGGGGGAAAAATTTAATGGCAGGGAAAAGAACAAGCACAATTGCGGGCATCGCAATTACTGCGATGATAGCCTATGGCACGTTCAATCTGATATCGAGTCTTGAACAGCTCCACGAAGCAGAAAGAACGTGTGCCGAGTTAAAATCAGAGATACAGGAAGCACAGGAGAAAAACAGCAACATCACCTATCTGATGTCATATTTTGATTCTGATTTCGCAAAGAAAGATCTTGCGCACAGCAGGCTCGGACTTGTGATGCCGGGTGAGATAGTATTCATAGATCAGATAGGCTAAAAGCACTGAAACACGGGGGATAAAGCATATTATGCAACTTACAGTCGGGGAAATATTAGAGGGTAAGGTAAGCGGTATAACGAAGTTCGGGGCTTTTGTTTCTTTGCCGGACGGACAGAGCGGACTTGTACATATATCGGAGATAGCAAACAGCTATGTGAACGATGTAAATGACCATGTAAGCGTTGGACAGACGGTAAAGGTCAAGGTTATCGGCATAAACGACGGAAAGATTAATCTCTCCATAAAAAAGGCAGAGCCGATGCAGCGTCCCGAGCGTTCCGAGCGCCCGAAGGCTCAGCCGCGCCGCGAGAATCCGAAACGCGAGAATTCCGCACGCGGCGAAGTGAACGGACCGACAGACGACACAAATTTTGAGGACAAGCTCAGAAAGTTCATGCAGGAATCGGACAGCCGCATTGCGGGCAATCCGATGTATGCCGATCGCGGTAAATCACGCCGCAGAGGAAGATAAAAAATAACCACGGAAAATTTTTTTCCGTGGTTTTATTTTATGCTTTTATTTAACGCTGAAAAGAATATCTGCGTAGCTGGGATAGGGCCAGTAATCCTTTGCCGTGCGGGTTTCAAGCTCGTCAACCGTTTCGCGCAGAAGCTTCATTGCGGGAAGCACGCGGTTCTTGTACGCGGCAGCGCGAGTGTAGTTTTCGCTAAGTGCACTTACCTCATTTACTTCGCTTTCAAGCTTGTTGACTCGTTCAACGGTATCGGAAGTCAGCTTGCTGATAGCAGCACAGAGATCTTTCTCAAAGCTGTAGTCCACGCCGAGCTCTTTCTTCGAAAGCGCTGCATCGGAAAGCTTTGTGGAATATGCGCTGACTGCGGGGAGAATATCGTGCCATACCATATCCAGCATGGTGAGAGCTTCGATGTTTATCACCTTGGAATATGTATCGAGCTTCATTTTGTATCTTGCGGCAAGCTCGATTTCAGAGTATACGCCGTGACGCTGGAAAAGCTCGATGTTCTTCTGATCGACGTAATAGGGAACGCAGTCGGGAGTTGTCGGAAGATTGAGGAGGCCTCTCTTTTCCGCTTCTTTTACCCATTCTTCGTCATAGCCGTTGCCGCTGAAGATAATGCGCTTGTGATCCTTGATAACGCGGCAGATGAGAGAATGCAGAGCATTATCGAAGTCTTCAGCGCCCTCGAGCTCATCGGCAAACTGACGCAGAGATTCAGCAACTGCGGTGTTCAGAACAACATTTGCACCGGAGATGGAGGCGGAAGAGCCGAGCATACGGAACTCGAACTTGTTTCCTGTGAAAGCAAAGGGCGATGTGCGGTTGCGGTCAGTGGTATCCTTGGCGAATCTGGGCATAACGTGAACGCCGACCTTGAACTGTTCGTTGGCCTTGCCGTCATAATCCTTGTCGTTTTCAATTGCCTCAAGTATTTCCTCGAGCTCTTCGCCGAGGAAAATGGATACGATTGCGGGGGGAGCCTCCGCGGCGCCGAGACGGTGGTCATTGCTTGCGCTGGTAACGGAAATGCGCATCATATCCTGATAATCGTCAACCGCCTTGATTATGGCACAGAGGATAAGCAGGAACTGTGCATTTTCGTGAGGTGTCTCGCCGGGCTCAAGAAGATTAACGCCCGTGTTTGTAGTCAGCGACCAGTTGTTGTGCTTGCCGGAGCCATTAACGCCCTCAAAGGGCTTTTCGTGCAGAAGGCATACCATGTCATGCTTCTTTGCAAGGTTCTGCATAAGCTCCATGGTGATCTGGTTGTGATCGGTGGATATATTTGTTGTTGAGAAGATGGGGGCAAGCTCGTGCTGAGCGGGAGCGACTTCGTTGTGCTCGGTTTTTGCGAGAACTCCCAGCTTCCAAAGCTCCTCGTCAAGCTCACTCATGAATGCGGCAACGCGGGGCTTAATTGCGCCGAAATAGTGGTCCTCAAGCTCCTGACCCTTAGGAGGCTTTGCACCGAAAAGAGTTCGGCCCGTATACATGAGGTCCTTGCGCTTTTCATAAATGCTGCGGTCGATGAGGAAATATTCCTGCTCGGGACCGACGGTGGTTTTAAGAGAAGTGACATCTTCGTTTCCGAAGAGCTTCAATATGCGCAAACCCTGACGGTTGATTGCCTCCATGGAACGCAGAAGCGGTGTCTTCTTGTCGAGAGCTTCGCCACCGTAGGAGCAGAACGCGGTGGGAATGCAGAGGACACCGTCCTTAATGAAAGCGTAGGACGTAGGGTCCCATGCGGTGTAGCCTCTTGCCTCAAAGGTGGCGCGCAGACCGCCAGTGGGGAAGCTTGATGCGTCAGGCTCACCCTTTATGAGCTCCTTGCCGGAGAACTCCATGATTATTCTGCCGCCGTCTACGGGGCTGATGAAGCTGTCGTGCTTCTCAGCTGTGATGCCGGTCATGGGCTGGAACCAGTGAGTGAAGTGGGTAACGCCTTTTTCAATAGCCCAGTCCTTCATCCCGTTTGCAACTACATTCGCAGTTTCGGGGCTTAAGCTTGCGCCGTCTTTGATTGCGTGTTGGACCTGCTTGTAAATCTCCTTGGGCAGTCTTGCCTGCATGACGGAATCGTTAAATACCATAGAGCCAAAAGTCTCGGTTATATTTTTCATGGCAGATCCTCCTAAAAACAATAATAAAAAATTATATTCTGATACGGGGGCTTTGTCAAGCTTTTGAGAAATTAAGGGATCCTTGCGATTTTGCAAAAAATACTGAGAATTAAAGATTTTTTGCTGAAAACCCTTGTGCTATCGGGTGATAGGTGTTAAAATACATTTTTGTGTTGAAAATTAGTTTAGATTGAAGCAGAGGAGCTGCAAAAGTTTATGAATAAACTCAGAAATGTTGCAATTATTGCCCATGTTGACCACGGCAAGACCACTTTGGTTGACGAGATGCTCAAGCAGAGCGGCGTTTACCGCGAGAATCAGGAAGTCGTTGAAAGAGTAATGGACTCCAACGACCTTGAACGTGAGCGCGGCATTACCATCATGGCTAAGAACACTGCCGTCCAGTACGGAGATACCAAAATCAATATTGTCGATACCCCGGGACATGCTGACTTCGGCGGCGAGGTCGAGCGTATTCTCAAAATGGTCAACGGCGTTATCCTGCTCGTTGATGCGGCTGAGGGTCCTATGCCACAGACCCGCTTTGTCCTTTCCCGCGCACTTGAACTGGGTCACAGAGTTATCGTTGTCGTAAACAAGATTGACCGTCCCGACCAGCGTATACACGAAGTCATTGACGAAGTTCTCGAGCTCCTCATGGATCTTGATGCAACCGATGAGCAGCTTGATTCTCCCATGCTTTTCTGCTCCGGCAGACAGGGAACGGCAAGCTATTCTCCCGATGTTCAGGGCACCGACCTCAAGCCCCTGTTTGAGACCATACTTGAGTATATTCCCGAGCCTGAGCAGAATATAGACGCACCTTTCCAGATGCTCGTTTCCAGCGTTGACTATAACGAGTATGTCGGCCGCATTGCAATCGGACGCATTGAGCGCGGTATAATCAAGCAGAATCAGGAGATTGAGGTTTGCAACTACCATAATCCCGATGATGCTCATATAAAAGCAAAAGCAGTTTCTCTTTATGAGTTCGACGGCCTTAATAAGGTCGCAGTAACCGAGTCGAGCGCAGGCAACATCGTTGCAATGAGCGGTATCGGCGATGTCACCATAGGTGATACAATCTGTGCAAGAGGCGCAGCCGAGGCTCTGCCCTTTGTTAAGATTTCCGCCCCCACTCTGGAGATGACCTTCTCCGTTAACGACAGCCCCTTCGCAGGACGCGAGGGCAAGTTTGTAACCTCACGCCAGATTCATGACCGCCTTGTCAAAGAAACCCTCAAGGATGTTTCACTGCGCATAAGCGAAAACGAAGGCTCAACCGATTCCTTCAATGTTGCAGGCCGCGGCGAAATGAGCCTTTCCATCCTTATCGAGACTATGCGCCGCGAGGGCTATGAGTTCCAGGTTTCACCTCCCCGCGTGCTTTATCAGGAGATTGACGGCGTTCAGTGTGAGCCCGTCGAGCGCGTTGTCGCCGATGTCCCCTCCGATTATATGGGAGCAGTTATGGAAAAGCTTGGCGCAAGAAAGGGCGAGTTTGTTGAAATGCTGCCCGTCGGCAACCGCGTAAAGCTCACCTACCTTGTTCCGTCCAGAGGCCTTTTCGGTTACAGAAACGAATTCCTCACCGATACCAAGGGCGAAGGCATTATGGCTTCCGTTTTTGAAAAGTATGAGCCCTACAAGGGCGGT
>JAZLGD010000038.1:0-6882 GCA_045616105.1 Oscillospiraceae bacterium
ATATGAGCTCTTAATCAGCGGCGCAAGCGTCACGGTCTGTATCAGCTGCGATGAGCTTGGCGGCGGAAGCGAAGTGTTTGAGCTTGGCCGTGAAACTGCAAGAGCTCTTATGTCCTTTGCCAATGATAACGGCGTTGAAGTAAAAATAGATACTTTCACCGAAAAAAGCGGCAAAAACGAAGCCCTCGGCTATTTTGCCGATAATATGTTCACGTTTTCCAGCAAGCAATGCGGGATAAACGGCGAAGCGATCAGCATAACCGCGGCCTCGGGCATCAGCGCCGAGTGCGAGTTTGCGGCGGCGAGAGCGATAGAGCTGGTGCGCGATACGGGCTGCCGCTGGCGCGATATTGCAATTGCGGTGCGCGGCTTTGATGATTACCGTCTCAGCCTTGAAAGCAGCTTCAGGCACTACGGCGTGCCCCTTTACGCAAGCCGAAAGAGCGATGTTTTGGCAAAACCCCTGCCTGCCCTTATTGCGGGAGCATATGAGATTATCGGCGGCGGCTGGGAGCTGGGAGATGTTATCAGCTATCTTCGCACGGGCTTTGCGGGGCTTTCTTCAAGCGAATGCGACGAGCTTGAAAACTACGCATTTCTTTGGCAGCTTCGGGGTGCGGTATGGACGCAGGACGAGGATTGGAAACTGCATCCCGACGGCTTCGGCGGAGAGTATAACGATGATGTTAACGCTCGCCTTGACAGAATAAATCTGCTCAGAAAAACTGCTGTGCGCCCGCTTAAAAACTTTGCTGAAAAGAGTGAGACGGCAAATACCGCCGCAGATCAGGCGGAAGCGCTGGCGGAACTTTTAGAGGAGCTGAATATATCCGAAAAGCTTGCTGCCCGTGCCGAAGCCCTGAGTGAAGACGGCGAGGGGGCAAAGGCACAGGAATATGCTCAGCTCTGGGATATCTGCGTCAATGCGCTTGAACAGTGCGCGGCAATTCTCGGCGAAACCGAGACCGACCGGGATACCTTCGGAAGACTGTTCACAATGACTCTTTCAAAGTATGATGTGGGTACAATTCCAGCAAGCCTCGACAGAGTTATAGCGGGCGATTTTGACCGTATGCGCAGAAGACGCATCAGGCATCTTATTGTACTCGGTGCCTCTGATTCCCGACTCCCGAAGGCTGACGAGGAAGGCGGAATGTTTTCCGCCGACGAGAGAAAAAGACTGCTTGAAATGGATATAGATCTGGGTGGAGTCGGAGAGAGCGAGCTATGGCGCGAGTTCTCACTTATTTATAACTGCCTGACTTTGCCTTCTGATACGCTTTCCTTCTGCTATCCCGCATTCGACGGCAGCGGCGAAGCCTGCCGCCCTGCGTTTGTGGTCAGCAGAGCAAAGACCATGTTCGGCCTGGAAACAAAGAATGTGGATGTGGCTGAGCTTCGCATGAATGCGCAAGCTCCTGCACTTGAGCTTGCCGCAAACGGCATGCGCGGCGCAGGCGAGATTGAAGCGAGCGCAGCTGAGTATTTCAAGGAAAAAATGCCCGAGCGAATGGAAGTGCTGAAAGCGTCTGCCGAAATGATGAGAGGCAGCCTTTCAGAAGACTCCGTGCGCCTGCTTTACGGTAATAAGCTGAAGCTATCGGCATCCCGAATAGATAAGTTTGCATCATGCCGATTTGCATATTTCATGCAGTACGGCCTTAAGGCAAAGCCACGCGAGCCCGCAGGCTTTACCCCGCCCGAAATGGGTATATTCATGCACTATATCCTCGAACACGTGGCCGGAGAGGTCACAGAGTTGGGCGGCTTCAAAAAGGTCGATGACGAAAAATTAAAAAGCATTACCGATAAGTATATTAACGAATATATACACGAGAAGTTGAATGACTTCCGCGAAAAATCCGAGCGCTTTAAGTATCTGTTCCGCCGACTCGCGAAGAATGTTCACAGTGTAGTAAACGAGCTTGCCGCGGAAATGCGAGTTTCGGATTTCGAGCCGCTGTCATTTGAGCTTGATTTCGGAAAGGTCAGCGAAATTCCGCCCATCCGCATCGGTGGAGGCGATGAGAGCCTTGAACTGAAAGGTGTTGTCGACCGAGTTGACGGCTGGGTGCATGATGATAAGCTCTACCTGCGTGTTATCGACTACAAAACTGGACGCAAAAGCTTTTCTCTTTCCGATGTCCGGTACGGTATGGGGCTTCAGATGCTGCTGTATCTTTTTGCCCTCGGTAAAGGCGGCGAAAAGCTTTACGGAAAAGAAATCGTTCCCGCAGGCGTATTGTATGTTCCCGCCCGCGATACGGTCATAAGCGCAAGCTCGAGCATGAGCGACGAGGAGCTTGCAAAGGAGCGGGCGAAGAACGTTAAAAGAAGCGGATTGTTGCTCGATGACCCTGCGGTTATCAACGCCATGGAGCATGGCGAAGAGCCGCGCTATATCCCCGTGAAGTTCAAAGGTGGTCAAGCCACGGGCGATTCACTCGCCTCGGCTGAGAGACTCGGCAGACTCTCCCGCCATATTGACGAAACTCTTTGCGATATGGCAAAGGAACTTAAGCGCGGCAGCATAGCCGCCGACCCGTTCTATCGCACTCAGCAGGAGAACGCCTGCGCCCACTGCGACTATCTTGCTGCGTGCCGTTTCAGAAACGGAGAAAACGGCGAAAAGATAAGAAACATGCCGCGCCTTGCCGCGACAAAGGTCTGGAACATACTGGAGGGAGGCGAGGATAATGGCTGATTTTGCACCGACTCTGTCGCAGAAAAACGCGATTGAAACCCGTGACCGCGCCATACTCGTTTCCGCAGCAGCAGGCAGCGGAAAAACCAAGGTGCTGACCGAGCGACTTTTAAGCCGTATAAGCGATGATGCGGATATCGACAGCTTCCTCGTTATAACCTATACAAAGGCAGCGGCGGCAGAACTCAAAAGCCGCATAACGGATGAAATTTCCGCCCGCCTTGCCTTGGAGCCGGATAACAGACGCCTGCGTCGTCAGAACGCTCTGTGTCAGCGAGCCCAGATCGGAACGATCCACAGCTTCTGCGCCAATATACTGCGCGAGAATTGCCACGCAGCGGCACTTTCTCCCGAGTTCAAGGTGATTGAAGAAGACCGCGCCGAGGCGATTAAGTCACGGGTTATCGAAAAGCTCATTGAGCAGCGCTATGAAAAGCCGACGGATGAGTTCCTTCTCCTTGTGAATTCCGTAGGCCGCGGAATCGACGACCGACGTCTTGTTGCGCTTGTTCTGGCGCTCCACGGTAAAATGCAGAGCCATGCCCGCCCGGAAAAGTGGGCAGCCGAGCAGATTGAAGCGCTTAACATAGAAGTTGACGATGCAGGCGATACTGTCTGGGGCAGGGAGATAATGGATTCCCTGAAATCCTCTGCCGAATACTGGGCGCAGCAAATGGAAATGCTCAGTCTGCGTGCTCAGGAAAACGAAAAGGTCAGCGCCGCATACGGATCGAGCCTTGCCGATACCGCGCTTTCTCTGAGAGATTTTTCCCGAGCACTGAATGAGGGCTGGGACAGAGCAAAAGAGTTTGTGCCCATCGATTTTCCGGCTTTCGGAAGACTGAGTAAGACGGCTGCGCCCGAGCTTGGCGAGTATATAAAATCTGTGCGCGATGCCTGTAAGACGGCGGTAAAGGCTTATTCCGAAGCCTTGTCGGAATCATCGGAAAAGCTCCTTTCCGAGATGAAGCAGACTGCTCCCGCAATGAAAGCTCTTCTCGAGCTGACCATGGACTTTGACCGCGCGTATGCGGCTGAGAAGCGCCGTCGTGCCGAGGTGGATTTTTCCGACCTTGAGCATCTTGCGGCAAAGCTTCTGACAGACGAAAACGGCGAGCCCACGGAGCTGGCAAAGGAAATTTCCGTGCGCTTTACGGAGATAATGGTTGACGAGTATCAGGACGTTAACCGCGTTCAGGATACGATTTTCCGCGCTGTTTCCAAGGACGGAAATAACCTGTTCATGGTAGGTGACGTTAAGCAGTCGATTTATCGCTTCCGTCTTGCCGACCCGAGCATATTTACCGAAAAATACAACAGCTACGCTGATATTGATACTGCTGCGGATGGCGAGCCTGTGCGCATAATGCTTCAGGAAAACTTCCGCTCCCGCAGGGAGGTCATTGACGCGGCAAACCATGTCTTTTCCTGCTGTATGTCGGAAAAACTGGGCGAGGTCAGCTATGACGAAAACGCTCGCCTTAAATGCGGCGCACCCTATACCGGTGATGTTCCCGTGCCCGAGATGTGCATTGTGGAGCTTCCCAAGGACAGCGACGATACCGAATCGCCCGACAAAACCGCCATTGAGGCGCAGTATGTCGCAGGCAGAATCAGAGAGCTGATGGCATCGGGCATGACGGTTGAGGACAAGGGCTTTGCCCGCCCCCTGCGATATAGCGATATTGCAATTATCATGCAGGCGGCCAACACCGTCGGCGACGTGTACCGAACAGAGCTTACAAAGCTTAATATCCCCGTTATGGCAGGTCAGGGCGGCGCATATTTTTCCTCTCAGGAAATTTCGTTCATACTGTGCCTGCTTGCGGTTGTGGATAACCCCCATCAGGACGTTGCACTCATTGCGGCTCTGCGCTCTCCGGCCTTCGGATTTACTGCCGATGAGCTGACGGCAATCAGAGCTGAGGACAAGAACTGCGGCTTCTACACCGCCATGACAAAGCACGCCGAAGCGAATGCTAAGTGCGCATCCGCGCTCGGGAAAATAAACGGCTTCCGCGAAAAAGCTCCCGATATGGAGCTGGGCGAGCTTATCTGGCATATCTATGATGAGCTGGATATCATGGCAATTGCAAGCGCCATGCCCGATGGCGCGTCTGTGAGATATAACCTTGCCGAGCTTCCCGAATATGCCAAGCGCTTCGAGTCGACGGGCTATCGCGGCCTGCACAGATTCGTGGAATGGCTGGAGAAGCTTGCCGAGCGCGGCGATGACAGAGGCGGCGGATCGGCAGGAAACGCCGTGCAGATAATGACGGTGCATAAATCCAAGGGACTTGAATTCCCTGTGGTGTTCCTGTGCGATACGAACAGACAGTTTAACAAACAGGATTTGCGCGAGGCGGTTCTAATCCATCCCGAACTTGGCCTCGGCCCGAAGTTCACCGACAGCGAGCGCGGAATTGAGTACCCCACTCTTGCCCGAAATGCAATAAAGCTGCGTGCCGAGCGCGAAATGCTCTCGGAGAAAATGCGCCTGTTGTACGTTGCCCTGACCCGCGCGAAGGAACGTCTTTTCGTAACGGCCTGCATGAAGGAGCCCGAAGCAAAGCTTCAGAAGCTTATGAATACGGTTTCAAATCCCATGCCGCCCGAGATTTTGATGTCCTCGTCAAACCTTGCGAACTGGCTTATGTACGCCGCCCTTGCGGATAAGGAAAAACGTATGACACTGAACGTGCATTCCATAGAAGATGCCGAAGCATCGGTTGAAGAGGCTGAAGAGGAAACAAGAATACAGAGCTCTCCCGAGATAGTTGAAATGCTCGAGAAAAATCTCAGCTTCCGCTACGCATATACCGATGCAACAGCTTTGCCCTCCAAGGTAACGGCAACGGAACTGAAAAACTTCGACACTCCCGACGAGGAAGCAGAAAGCATAGCGCCTAAAAAGCAGCCATCGTTCCGCAAACCGGATCTTAGGCGCGGCGAAAAAGCCATGACGGGTGCGGAGAAGGGGACTGCGACCCACATGGTCCTGCAGTTTGTCGACTATGCCAAGGCGAAAAGCGCTGAGGGTATAAAGAACGAGATATCAAGACTTGAAGCGAAGAAGTTCATAACGCCGCGACAGGCGGAGGGAGTATCCGCAGATGCAATATACAAGCTGTTTAATTCTCCTCTCGGCGAGAGAATAAGCAATGCGGACAATGTTATGCGCGAGTTTAAGTTTTCGCTTCTTTGCCCCGCAGAGGATCTCTTTGCTGCAGGCGCAGGGGAGGAAGTTTTGCTTCAGGGCGTTATCGACTGCTGCATCGAGGAAAATGGAGAGCTCACAATCATCGACTACAAGACCGACCGCGTAAAAGGTGCGGCGCTCAAAGAGCGAGCAGAGGTCTACGCAGGTCAGGTGAGAGCCTACGCAATAGCCGCAAAGCGCATTACAGGCAAGCCCGTTAAGGAATGCGTTCTGTACTTCCTCGACGCAGGGGAAGAAGTTGTAATAAAGTTGTAAAAAACACTTGCAATTCAATAATTCTTGTGCTACAATTCACTTTGCGTCTTGTAACCATGCCTTGCATAATCAAGACAGCCTATGATTGAGGAGATATGTACCATGAAGGAAGGAATCCATCCTAATTACCAGCCCACCGTTATCAAGTGCGCATGCGGCGCAACCATCGAGACCGGTTCTACCCGTCAGGGCATCACCGTTGAAATCTGCTCCAAGTGCCATCCCTTCTACACCGGCAAGCAGAAGCTCGTTGATACCAGCGGTCGTGTTGATAAGTTCAACAAGAAGTACGGCATTAAGTAATTTGAGATTACATTTTAAAGACCACATCAAAAGATGTGGTCTTTTGCCGTTTTTGTGGTATAATAGCTGAAAACGAATAATTAAACGCATATGGTGATATGTTATGGAAAATAACGAGATTAAAATAGAACGCGCGGTGCTTGCGGGACTTTCAGCAAGCAGCATGGACCCGTCCGAGCGCTCCACCGAGGTTTCCATGGAGGAGCTCAAGGCTCTTGTTGAAACTGCGGGCGGCGAGACTGTGGGTATGCTTATACAGAACCGCCCGACACCTGAGCCGAGAAGCTTTATCGGTGACGGCAAGGTGGCAGAGCTGAAAGCCTTTATTGACATGAACGATGTTGACCTTGCGGTTTTCGATAACGAGCTTTCACCATCCCAGATGCGGGTGCTGTCCGAG